>NZ_LWBL02000051.1 GCF_001644195.2 Bacillus marinisedimentorum
AAGCTTCTCCGCCTATTACTGAATAATATTGAAGTCCCTAATATGCTGTTTGCCTGATTAGTTTTTCAGTTCTTAAAGAACATCCATCATCAATGAATGAACTATGAATGACCTCAAAATGATTGGAAAATTAATTCCAATTTCTAGAATATATGATACACTCAAAATATCTAGATTTTATACATGGTATAACCTAACGGAAGTCGGTTTGCAAGGGGGGATTCTTGTCAAGTGATAAAAACGATGTGGATAGTCGTTGCTATTTTGACTTTTCCTGTTGCATCCATCATCAAAGATTTTGTTAAAAGCTAAAAAAACGAGCAGGCTATTCTATGTGAAAAAGTACCGCTATTTCAAAAAGCCAAACACCAAAAATAGAACTTCCGTAAAATTGGAAGTTCTATTTTTCTTCCTGATTAACCCTAACAAAAAAACAAATCCCCCGGCTGGAGGATTTGTCAGGTTTGCATCTATTTAGTTTGTATAAACTTCTTTTGCGTCTTTGTTGAGCGCTTTGCGGATGATCGGCATTACATAGCGGTCAAGGCCGTATTTTCCGGCATTCGCACCAGCGACAAGGATGAAGATTGTCAAAAGGACCATTTGCGGGTTTGTGCTTGTTGTGCCTGAGAACAGGAAGGCAAAGTTCATTGTGATTCCCATCAATGCTGCGAAAGATGTGAAGATGCCGAGAATCAATGCAATCCCAACAAGGAATTCGCCCCACGGAACAAGGATGTTGAACAGGCCGACATTCGGAATTGCGAAGCCTTCAAGGAAAGATGCCCACCAGCCCTGGACAGCTGGGTGATCGCCTGAGGCTTTTCCGACTGCGCCTTGCAGGAAGCCGGATGCGTCAAATCCTCCCCCGGTGATTTTCCCCCAGCCGCCGGTGAGCCAGGAATAACCGAGATATACTCTCAAAACGAGCAGCAGTGCAGATGCGATGTTGTTTTCTCTTAACCATTTAACCATTTTACTCACTCCTTGAGTGTGAATGAATTTTATTAGTGCTATTAGTGAAGTACTTCTATGTCTATATACTAGCATGATATGAATAATAAAAAATAAGTTTGTTCATCGTTTCACATGTTTGTCATATCATTGTGTCGTAATTGTGAAGCGAGTGTGAAGTGAGTGGGAATTCTCTGTGAAGCACATGATCAGGCGCAGGGTCGTAAGACAAACTAAAAGCCGCCATTTCCGGCAGCTTTTTTCCAGTCTATTGCTTTTTACCGATCTTTTCTACACCTGTCAGCCGGAATCCGCGGACCTCAAGCTTCTGCTTGAGGTCTTCAATCGGCGAGTTATATGGAAGTGTGACCATGATTCGGCGCAAATACGGATCCCCGTTATCATAAGTGAATATCCCTTCAATGTTATACCGGTCAAGCAGCCGCGTTAATTTCTTCAATGCACCCTTATGTTCCTGTGTCGCAATGGTCAAATGATAGCCGCCCGAACGGAAACCGAGTGCATCCTCAATCATGCCCATCACATGGTTATGCGTAAGGATGCCGGTAAATTGGTTTGTGCTGTCGAGGACAGCGAGAAACGGAAGGCGTTTGATTTTAAGTGATTCAGCGAATGATGCATCTTCGCGGATGCTTGCATGCCGGTCAGTGACCAAGTGTTCAATCGGATCGTCTTCGCTCCCTTCCTTTTCAAGAAGATACTCGACCAGATCGATTTTGTAGACAAGCCCTCTGAACTGCGTCATCGTTTCATCCAGCACAGGGACACACCGATATCCCGAGCCCTCCAATACTGACAGTGCTTCTTTTACAGAATCAGTCTCTGATGCGTGGACAACCTTGTGTTTCGGGGTACGCTGAATCTCCATGACTCTCATCCTGTCACTCCATTTCATTTTCCGTTCACGTTGTAAAAAAGATATTCAAATCCTCTGCAGATTATGATTGGCGTTCAACTAAGTTTGCAGTGTTTGGAAATTTAATCGGCAATAGGAATCTATCGTTTTTTCACAAAGAGGAAATGGAAATGCGGGCTTTCAGCTCGAACGATTCAAGGCGTAACTTCTTTATGTGCCGGAACTGTAATGTTTTCTGCTTTCGGTGGCTGCGCTATCATACTGACACTTGCCTGGTTCACAGCCGTCGTGATTGGAATGATATATCAGGGCATGCCTGAAATGTCCAGCTGATCATAAGACAGCAGGGCAGGATTCATAAGTGACTTGAAATTTAAAATGAAAGAGTGGCAGGCAGGACTTACCTTATGGTTGTCTAATACTTACATTTATGAAAGTGTTTTTCTCAGTTTATGCATCGACGATATTATTTTTACATAGGACTTCCTTGCTGGTTTTAGCAGATACACTGATCCTGCACATTAATTCAGGGCAGCCCTTACTTAAAAAAAGAAGTGGTGGTATTGATGGAAATACTGAAACAGCTTCTGTTAAATCTCAGTCTGCTGCTGATTATTTTATTCTTCTTTCAGATGTGGAGTGAGCGCAACGAAAAACCGCCGACCAAACGGAGCTACATCATATATTTTCTCCTCTCCCTGCTCGTCTGTTTCCTGTTAACCATTGAAATCCGGCATGATTACATCATCGATTTGCGCCAGATTCCCGCCACCCTTGCCGGACTGTATGCAGGTTGGCTCGGAAGTTTCAGTTTGCTCGGAAGTGTCATCTTGATCCGCTCCCTGTTTGGAATTGATTATGGGTTCTGGGTAACAGTGATTGCTTATACCATTCAGGCCGTTTTGACGGGCTTCTTCCATTCCTGGTTCAAGAAGCAAAATACGAGCCGGAGGGTATTGCTGGCGGCCGGGCTTACTTTCATACCGCTGCTGATTACACTGATTGCACAGGGATTGCGGGTCGGACGTCTCCAGCTGGATATTTGGCTCAGCTTCCTGGCGATCGCGCTGCTCGGTTCCGTTATTGTGATTTTAACCATAGAATCGATCAAGAAGCATTCCATCATGCGGGATAATATTATGAAAGCCAAAAAAATAGAGGTCGTCAGTCATTTGAGTGCCTCGATTTCACACGAAGTCCGCAACCCGCTATGCGCTGTCAGAGGTTTTTTGCAGCTGATCCAGGAGCCGGACTTCCCTGTTGAAAAGAAAAAAGAATTTTCACAGGTGGCGATGATCGAGCTTGACCGCGCCGAACAGATCATTACTGATTACCTTACGTTCGCCAAACCGACGATCCAGCAGCGAACGGAAGATATCAATCTAACGGAAGCGCTGGCCAAAGTTGCAACTGTCGTCACGCCGCTAGCCAATATGAATAGTGTCGATATCCGAAAGGAGCTGGAAGGCTCAGGTTTTGTAAAGGGGGATAGCACGAAGTTTTTCCAGAGCATCATGAATATTGTCAAAAACGGCATTGAAGCAATGCCTAACGGCGGCGTTCTCCTCATTCGTGCCGAACAAACCGGAAACCGGATGCTTATAACGATTAGCGACACCGGAACAGGCATGACGAAAGAACAGCTGCACCGGCTCGGGGAACCTTACTTTTCCACAAAAGGCATCAAGGGCACAGGGCTCGGAATGATGGTCACCTATTCTGTGATTCATTCGATGGGCGGCCATATCCATGTCAAAAGCGAACCGGGAAGCGGCACGGTTTTCGAGATCAGCTTGCCGCGGGTTAAAGGGATTGGAGACAAAGCAGTTTAGCCCGATGGAAATAAATACGCCCGGAAAATGCCTGGCAATTGCCTGGCACTTCCCGGGCACTCATTTTTTAATCCAGCCGTACAATCGAAAAATATCCGTTTCTCGTTACGGAATTAACCGCATCTATATAGTGATCAAACAATTCGTAAACAGGTGAAGCGAAATCCTCCAGCTGGATTAGGGCACCTGCTGTCGCCGCGGGCCCGATAGCCCTAAGCTCTTCGTCTTCATCAAGGAATTCCGACAGGTCTTCATGCCCGATCACTCCCGTTTCCACGCAAACCGAATTAACCGCTTCATGATAGACAGGAATGCTGAGCCGGCAAACAGTGAAGCCCCATCCTTCCGCACGAAAATAAAACCCTTTCGTCTCCGTTTCATTATTCCATATTCTTTTATAAGGCTTCGTTGCATCAAACAAAGTAAATAAATCCATTCTAACCCTCCTCTGGCATCATTCTGTCCAGATTGGGCGTATAACTTTCCTAAAATTGACTATGCACCATTTCCTGTTTTAGATAGGCCGGATCTTTCCTCAATAAAAAAACACAAAAAAACCGCCTCATTCAGCAAGTGAATCAGCGGCACGAACGATATGAAAAATAATGATTAGGGCAAATGATGAGGTTAAGATCAACTCTCAAGACGTTTTTGCAGCTGGACGATTTTCTGCGGCAAAATATATAAATACTCAATTAGAGAGTCCAGTAAGTCGATTAATAAGTTCGCCGTTTCCTCCGTTGTCTCTTTTTCGAGGCCAAGCAATTCATTCAGCGTGCTTTCTTTCGCAAGAAGCTGGCCAAGCTGGGTGATTGGTTCTTCCAGGTTAATCTGCTTTGCCAGAATTTCCAGCTGTTTCGGCAGCGGCTGGGACAGTTCATTCTCCGCCAGGAAACTCCTGGTGATGCTCTCGAGGACACGGCTCGACATGACGGCCGTTGCTGTCCAGTCTTTAACGTTATGTACATTGACGGCTGAACGGTATACCCTCTCAAGATCGTCCGGAAGCTTTGCTGTGCTTCCAAGCCGGCCAAGCGGCTGCCTCGTCAGGGAAGCCTGATGGACAAACAACTCAAATTCCTCTGCCTCTTCACTGTAAGATGATCTTACCAAAATGAATAAAACCGATTGTTTGCACTCCGAACATCTTGCAGCATTTGAGAAAACGGTCTGATTGATATGATAATCAAATCTCACTGGAAAATTTGCGATATTCCCACACTTTGGACATTCTGTTTTTGCAGATTTCGGAAACCTGGTTTGTCCGTATCTGACTGCTGTATGAATCGCTGTCTGTTCGACTTTCCGCATCGGACTATCCTCCCCATAATAAATGATAGACTACTAAAATAAACCTAATATAAAAACAGCAGTTAAACAACTTACACTTTTTACCTATCACAAGTCTATCATTTTCTGAATAATATGAAAATAAGACTATAGCCCCTTGCCCATTTTTATTTCAAATTATAGATTTAAAGGATAATGTGCATTGAGTGCGAACGTGTATATGATAGGTGAAAAACTAAAATGGGAGGTGGTATTGCGTGGATGACAATACATTGTCTATGCGGTTTCAAACATTTGCAGAAAATGAGTGCAAAAATTCCAGCAGCCTTTACGAATCCCTGTCCATGAATATAAAAGAAGACCGGGAGCTGCTTGCTGTCGCCTCAGAGGCACGGCCTGGCCAGCCCGTCCCCAACTTGCTGTTCGGAGCAGTCCACTACCTTCTTTTAAAAGGGAAAAAACATGAGCTGAAAGAATTTTACCCCGGTTTAAGCAAAAACGCCCGTGACCCCGCTCAAGCGTTCAGTCATTTCAAGGATTTTTGTAAAATCTATCAAAATGAAATCATCGGGCTCCTCAGAACAAAAAGGGTCCAGACAAATGAAGTGCGGCGCACCGGCTATCTCTACCCTTGCTTTTCCCATATCTATCAAAAAACTCAGAAGCCGCTCACGCTTATTGAAATCGGAACAAGCTCAGGGCTTCAGCTGTTATTTGACAAATATTCGTACTCCTACGGTGATGACCAGACATACGGCGACAGGAATTCTTCCGTCCATATTCATTCGGAGATCCGCGGTGAAAAGCAGCCGCTGCTGCTTCCTGAAAGTCCTCCGGTGGCAGAACGGATCGGGATTGATCTTTATGTCAATGACCTCTCTGACGAAGAAGACTACTTGTGGATGAGAGCATTAATCTGGCCTGAACACAAAGAAAGGGTCAAGCTTTTTAAAAAGGCCGCCCAAATGGTAAAAAGCAATCCTCCCCAATTGATTGAAGGAGACGGGGTGCGGCTTCTGGATAAATTGGCCCTCTATGCGCCCGAAGACTCCACACTATGCATTTTCCACACCCATGTCGCCAACCAGATGCCGGATGATGTCAAATATGACCTTATCAACAAGGTGACAGACCTGGCTCAAACACGCGATCTCTATCACATTTACAACAATATGTGGGACAGGGATCTTCATTTGGATTCCTACATAAACGGGAAATTGCAGTCCCAGGTAGCGGCCAAAACGGACGGCCATGCGCGGTGGTTCGAATGGGAGCTTGAACAGAACTTTTTGAAGATGACTTGAATCGAGTTGGCTATTGATGATTGCGCCGTGCATGAGTACGGTGCTGTTTGGTATGAGTTTGCAGGGCTTGCCTGTTCATAGGGCAAGCCCTGCTGCTGTTGGGGCGGTTTGGCCGGGTACGTTTTGATCGGTGTTCTTTACATGCGCTGTTTGGCTTAAACCTCTGACTTGCGGCTTGAACGTGCCTTCCGGCTTGAAACAGCCGGTGTTTGGTGTGGAACTAGCTGTACGGCGGGAAAAGCTGCTCTTCCGGCATATAGTGCTGGTGTTTTGGCGTGAATCAACCGGTGTTTGGCGTGAAACTAGCTGTACGGCGGGAAAAGTTGCTCTTCCGGCATATAATGTTGGTGTTTTGGCGTGAATCAACCGGTGTTTGGCGTGAAACTTCAGCGCTACGGCGTGAAAGCGGCAACTGCCCCTTTCAACTGCTTGAAACTTGCCTTATATGGCGTGAAAACACGTTTATTCCGCGTGAAACCCAAAACATATGGCCTGATTTTATAAATAAGGACGTTCTGACATCCATAATCGTGGTTAGTTAGGTTCAATCTTCATCGCCAATCAGCACAATAACGGCCTTTTCTTCCTGAACGCAATCTGCATCATCTGCAAATTCCATTTTCTGCTCACCTGAAATGCGAAAATCCCGGGTATGTTCTCTCCGGGGGTGCCTCCTCCCTTCTCGGTCAGACGTTTATTCGAAAATCCCCGCTGTGACCAGCAAAATCATATAAACAACGGCACCGGCGGCAAATGTGCTGTAACTTGCTTGCCGTTCACCCGGCAATTCTTCTTTCATGACGTTCAAGATAATAGCTCCGCTCAGAAAAGATAGCAAGACACTAAGCAGTAGCGGCGGGAAGATTTCAAGAATCCCTGTCAGCCAGCCGAGCGCAATCGCACTGCTTAATATCCAGCGGCCCATGTGGGTGAATTGGCTTTTATGATGGCCGGTAAGCGTGTAATCGACAACAAAAAAATGCAGGCCCACTCCAACTGTGTAAAGAATCAGTCCGAGCACCGTCTCCTCTTTGGATCTGGTAACAAGTAAATTGCCGATAAGTGCATTGTAAACAAAAAAAGAACTCATATGAACCCAAAAAACGCCTGGCTCTGTTTGATCGGCCTCACCTTTATTACGTGACACTTTTGCGGCTTTTTCCAGTCCGTAAAATGTGATAAATCCAAGTACCGCAATAAAATTTACATGGTGATCCATGAACGGAAAGATATTTGTGTCGTTTTCAAGTTTTCTTTGCTGTTCCATTAATTCTGGCAGAAGATGAAGAAAAATATAGGCGACTGAAACGCCTGCAGCACCTGAAAGGATTTTCGTCTTCATGTTATCCTCCGCAGAATGCACAAATTGGGCACTGAAATGGATAGCAAGTAATAATAGCAAAAAAATCATCGTAATCCAGTTATTCATTTGATCCTCCCCTTCTGTTATCCATCACTTCCCCGCCTTTTAAGTCTTCTAACTTTAATCTACTAGTGCTTCCTATCCTCTCAGGTCGGGCAAAATTCGGTCTTATTTCCCGGTTTTTCCGGTTTCAAAACCTATTACGGTCAAAAACTGACTTTTTTAAAAGAAAATATATTAATAGAACTTTCCAATTGAAAGGAGGTGAATTGATGCACTTCCGATCCTTACTTTTTAATGGGCTGCTTGCCAGTGCAGTACTGTTTTTCCCAGCAGATACATTTGCGGAAAACGATGGTGAATCTGTAAAAGCCGACCCTAATGAGAAAGCTGTTGAAGCAGCCTCTTCCGCAGGGCTCGATACAGAAGACGAAAAAATGTCTTCCGAACAACCTGGACGGGAGCCGCGGATAAAGGGGAATTCTGCGGAAATCCCGGCAAAACCGGAACATTCTGGTACTGCTGAAAACAAGAAAAATGTGCAGCTGCCTGATCAAGCAAGCGGTGAAGCGGAACAAGCTGTTAAGGCCGCTCATGATAAGGCTGAGGATAACCTTCAGCAGCACGACGACAAACGTGCTGGATCTGCGCGTCAGCCTGCAGCCCCAAAAAAGAGCACAAAAGCAATCCCGCAATCCCAGCCCGTGCAATCCGGAACGGATAACGGGGAGCATAAAGGGCAAACAAAAGAAAACAAGTCATCTGAAAAAGGAACTGCGGCTCATGTAAAGGTCGAACGTTCCTCAGAAAAGACCCTACATAACATTGATTCAACAAAAGAAAAATTAACTGACCGGAATGGGCAGAAGAAAAAACACTCTGCTGATGAATCACTTCCCGTACCAGAAAACAACACCAGGGAAACGGTCGAGTATAACGGGCCGGAATCAGGAGAGTCGCCGTCAGAACTTCCGGACCGGTATCCTGCAGATGCCGCTGTCTTTTCGTCTCAAGTGAATTCAGCTTCGTCTGCCGGCTCATCAAAAGACCGGACAACAGGTAACGGTCCAGGTACTTCAGCATGGTTCGATAAATGGCTTGAGCTGAATGTGATGACGGCTTCGAAAGTCATTCTGCCCTATTTCTCCGGCTCACACATTTATTTTAATCAATGGATGAATGCTCCTCCATCTCCACCGCCTGAACATGCTCCTTTTTTAAAAAATGACGGCAGTCGGTAACGTCATCCAATACAAAAAAGGAGCGAATACAAAAATGAAAGCAAATAACAATGGAACTACAGTTGTAAAAACTTTGGTCATGGCAGGGGTCCTATCAGTCGGTATGTTTGCCGGAGGACAGATCAGTGAAGCAGCAGGAAACGCCAAGGCAGTCGAAAAAGCGAAAGTCGAGCAGGCTTCTGACATCAAAGTCGTACGCCTTGATGATGGAAAAACTGAAACAGATTCCAAAAAAGGGAAGTCCCAGGCAAGCGCAAATGCCAGTTCAGCTGCTAAAGCAAATGCTTCAGAAAACTCTGCTGTAAAAGTTGAATCTGAAGTGGAACAACAAGAGGAAGCAGATGTTAAAGAGCCAAAGGAAAAGAAAGTCAACCCTTCCGCAGCAAACAAAGCCAATGCGATGGGCAGCGTAAATGCAAGTGCAACCGCTAAAGCGAACGCTTCTGAAAACTCCGCCGTCCGGGCTGGTGATGAGGAAGAAGATGCAACTGCAGAACTGCCTGTGGAAGAGCCTGAATCTGAAGAAACTGAAGATGTTGATACAGATGTTGAAGTAAAACCAGAAGAGGATGAAGACGAAAACACAGAAACAGAAGATTCCGACGAAGATACCGAAACTGAAAAAGAAGATGATGTAAATGAAGATGCAGTAAAAGAGGATGATGACCTGCAAGAGGACGAAGAGTCTGATGAAGACGAAGGCCTTGATGTTGATGCAGATGAAGATGCTCTAAAAGAAGATGATGAGGAGCAAGGTGAAGATGAGTCTGACGAAGACGAAGGCCTTGACCTTGATGCAGACGAAGATGCTCTAAAAGAAGATGATGATCAAGACGAAAACACTGAAGAAGATGCTGACGAAGAAGACACTGAAAAAGAAGAAAAAGTGAACCCGTCTCATGAAAACAAAATCAATTCTATGGCTTACGAAAATGCCAGTGACAGAGCTCACGAAGTAGCTGCTCCTCAATCTGCTGTTCATGCTGTGGATGTTACTGACGAAACGGTTTCTGAAGATGCTGAGGAAAACACATCTGAAGATACTGCTTCCGAAAATACCGAGGAAGAAGTGACTGAAGATGCGGATTCTGAAGGCACTGAGGAAGAAGCAGCTGGGGACACCACTTCTGAAGACGCTGACGAAGAAGTAACTGAAGAAACCGCTTCTGAAGATACTGAGGAAGAAGCAGCTGGGGACACCACTTCCGAAGATGCTGACGAAGAAGTAACTGAAGAAACCGCTTCTGAAGATACTGAGGAAGAAGCAGCTGAGGACACCACTTCTGAAGACGCTGACGAAGAGGTAACTGAAGAAACTGCTTCTGAAGACACTGACGAAGAGGCAGCTGAAGATGCAGAAGATCTTGAAGCAAGCCCTGCATTGGCTAACAAAATCAATGCTATGGCTTCTGTACGTGCAAGTGAAACCGCTAGAGCACATGCTTCCAAGAATTCTGCAGTGCTGGCTGGTGATATTTCCAGCGAAGATACACTGACTGAAGAAACTGAAGAAACAACAGAAGAAGTCGTAACGGATGGAGATTCAGAAATCACTGATGTTGCTGAAGTTGAAGAAGGCACAGAGACTGAAGTGACAGTTGAGCCTGCAACCGAAGAATAAAATGTATTTCCATAAGAAAACCGAAGGGGTCCTTCCCTTCGGTTTCTTTAATTGACTGTATTATCGTTCTAAATTCACTTTCAGTGAATTAACATGGTAAGTCAATACCGCTTCCTTCTCTTCCGCTGTAAGTTTATGATACGGTGTTTGGGCTGGAAAAGTGAGCGTGCTAAGCAGGATCCCGCCGATCTGTCTGGCAAGCAGATCCGTGTCCGGCTTCTCGTTCAAATTGGTGCAATGGGCATCCAGGCCTTTTTTAAGGCCATTGAAGATGATGACAGGAAAGTTGATTTCATCTGATAAATGGCCCATAAAACTTTCGGCAAGCAGTGTTTTGGCCAGCTTCTGATTCTTTGATAGCGCAGTGAGCCTGTCATTCAATACTTCTTTTAAAAAATTTTCCGTTTCAAGTTCTCCCGCATACTTGAGGATCTTCGCGTGAAATTCATTCTCCAGAGCTTTTTTCACGACCGTTTCAAAAAGATTTTGCTTTGTGGAAAACTTGCGGTAAAGCGTCACTTCTGCTACATCGGCTTCCTTTGCGATTTCCTGGGTCGTCGTCTGCAGGAACCCTTTCTTTATAAACACCTTTATCGCTGCAGTTAAAATCTGCTCTGTCTTATCCCTCATATATCCTTCACCCCGCAACTGTTTCTCTTCCGCTCTCATCAGTGACCTTTGTCCGGACAAACCGGTCCAGCACCATTAAAATTGCCGGCAGGACGATAAGTGTACTGAGAAGAGCAAATGATATGTTCACTAATGTCATCATACCAAAGTTGCTCAATATCACGAAGTCTGATACAAGCAGAGCGCTGAAACCTCCGATTGTAGTGAAGGCGGATGCGAAAATGGCTTTGCCGATTTTTTTATTGGCTGTCATGATTGCTTCCCTTCTCGGCTCCCCTTTCCGGCGTTCTTCATAAAACCGTTCCATGATCAAAATAGTGAATTCGGTCCCGATTCCGATTATGAGGGCACCAAGGGTAGCCGTTAACGGGGTATAATGAATGTCATACAAGTACATGATCCCGCCTGACCAGCCGACGATGAACATGATCGGCAGCAACGGAATGAACGCTTTTACCGGATGCCGGTAAATCATCAGCAGCACCATAAAGACGAGTCCCATCCCCAACAGCGTCATTTTGTATCGGCCTGTTGTCAGTGCAGTGACCATTTCCACATCCAGAACCGATTTTCCGGTTACTGTCGCATCTATGCCTTCCGGCTGGCTTTCTGAAACGTATTCTTCCATCCCCGAAATGAAATTCTGCAGTTCCTCTGCTTCCAGGTGTTTGATCCCGACTGTCAAAACAGCACTGTCTCTTTCTTCATTCACAAAAAGCTTCAACTGTTCTTCCGGCAGATCAGCGAGAATATCGGCTGTTTCTTCCTGATCTGGCATGTCGCCGTCATTTGCTTGCTTCAGAAGGACAGTCAACGAATTTGTGTCGACTACAACAGACGGGAACTCATTCTTGAGAGAACCAGTCATTTCTTCAGTCCATTCCAGTGCTTCCTCATCAAGAACATTGTCTGCACTGTACATGACTGAGACCTGATCGGTGGTGCCCAGAATATCACGCAGCCTGTGAATATCCTCCAGTTCCTGGGTATCCTGCGGCATAAACGTTTCTACATCTGTTTCAACCCCTGTCTGCATGTCTCCCCATATGCCGGCTGCGGCAGTGACAATCGCGACTAAAAGAATCAGCCATCTCAGCTTAACGATTATGTTGGTGAGAACTCCAAATACGTTCTCCATTTTTGAATGTTCAGGCTTTCTCTTTTCTTTCTCCTTAGCTGGTTTTGTGAAAAAATGATCTCGGGTAAACAAAATCGGAATTAAAATGAAGAGCCCGACTACAAAACTGACCGCCATCCCGATTGTCAGCATTTTCCCGAAATCTTGTATCATCGGCACTGGTGAAGTATATAGTGATAAAAACCCTACTGCTGTCGCCAAAAGGGCTGTAAGGACAGCGGGCGCCATCTTGATCACGGTCTTTTTGGCACTATCGGCGCTTTTGTTTTTCATCATTTTACTGTTCCTCCCCTTTCATTTCTTCTGTATATCTGCTTTGGAATTGAATTGCATAGTCAATGCCGAGTCCAATCAAAATCGGGAAGACCGCCATGGAAACCATCGTGATCGGCACACTTAGCCAGCCCATCAACCCTACCGTTCCGATAACGGCAATCAAGATTATCACAAGCGGCAGTATCCGCCACCTCACCCTGAACACTATTCCAAGAACGAGAATCATGAACAAAATCGAAAGACCCATCATTTTCTGCATGCTCTTTTTCATTTCCGTACGGATTGAATCATCCAGAACCGGCTTGCCTGACACCATCGTGTCTATCCCTTCAATCGGATTATCTTCCATAAAATCCTTTACAAAGACGACAACTTCACTTTTATCGGCATCCGTTGCGTCGCCCGTAAACTTGATCATGAACGTCATATACTGTCCGTCAATCATCATCTCGTCAAACATGCTCCGCAGCGAACCGTCATCTTCATATATCATTTGATCAAGTGTCGCCTGTTCCTCCGGGATGGCAGGTGTCATACTGTCAGAATAAGAAATCATCTCACTGAGGTTATCACTCATTGAAACAAGATTTTCTCCCATTTCTGCTAGACCATCTGCAAGTTCTTCCAGGTCTTTTTGCTGCTGAGCCTGCTGTTCGCTCATTTCATCCAGCTGACTCTGCTGTCCTTTGAGCCCTTTTTCGATACCTTCCAGCCCGTTGATTGTGTTCCTGGATACACCGGGAAGCTGGCCGCTTTTCTCGGCTGCAGTGACCATCTTATCAGCCATACCGCCAAGCTGAAGGCCAAGCTGGTTCAACTCGGCTGCCTGTTTCTTTTGGGCCTGGCTGCCTGCAGCCGCATTTTCCATTTGTACGGCAGATTGCTGGAGTTTCAGCGATACGTCTTTGAGCTGTCCTCCCATGCTGGAATAGCCGTTCACCAATTTCCCCGTTCCCTGCTCGAGTTTCTTTTGTCCTTCGACCATCTTGCCTATGCCCTTCTCCATTTCAGAAATCTTCGATCCGAAATCCGGCAAGCCTGACTGGCTGGAAGCATTTTCTTCGATATTTGTGCTTATTTCTCCAAGTTTTTCTCCCATTTCCTGCAGCCCGTCAGCCATTTCAGTGAGCCCTTCTTCATATTTTTCAGCTTTTTGCCTTGCTATATTTTCAACAGCTGTATGGGGACCAACGATTGAATAGATTCCGTCCTGCGTCGCCAGCTGCCCCTCAAGGTCTTTCATTTGCTGCAAGGTTTCAGGGGTCAACAATTCGGCTTCTTGTTCAGCTTCGTAAATCACGATAACCGATTCACCGCCAAATTCCCGTTCCAATTTCAGGTTATCCTGATACACCTTCGTATCTTCCTCAATCAGTGTGTTGTTCCCTGTCGCCATTTCCACCTGCTGTGCTCCGACAGCAAACAATAAAATGGCAACTATTGTAATTGTTACAACTTTCATTGGATACTTTACGATTCCGTCAGCAATTAATTTCAGTACCTTCATTTGTCATCCCCCTGTTTGCATGTTAGCAATAACTTACCTTAAAGTAATGTAAGTGACTACTTACATACAATAACTCCTTGTTTCCAATTTGTCAAACTGAATTTCAATTTCCACTGACAGCTGAAGAAGGAAATTGGTATTCCCCAATCTTGCCCGATCCTTTCCGCTGCAGGCTTTACTTTCCGCAGGGCGTCCGGAGCAGTCTCCCTCGGCTCAGTGAGCATAATCTGTTGAAAAACTATGATAGAGGCACGGATTTCCGTTTTCCTTGGCTATAATTTAGGGGGAGCGCAGTATTACAGGGACTGTACTGTTATTCTGCCTGTAATCAGAGGAATTGCTGCATTGCAGGCACTGAACAACTATTCAGCACCCGTATCTCAGAGATTCATAGTATTAGAAGCACTGAACTGCTATTCAGTACCGGTAATCAGAGGAATTGCTGCATTGCAGGCACTGAACCGCTATTCAGCACCCGTATCTCAGAGATTCACAGTATTACAAGCACTGAACTGCTATTCAGTACCGGTAATCAGAGGAATTGCTGCATTACAGGCACTGAATTGCTATTCAGTACACGTAATCTTAGGGATTCCAGCACTACAAGCACTGAACTGCTATTCAGTACCGGTAATCTCAGAGATTCACAGCATTACAAGCACTGAACCGCTATTCAGTACACGTAATCCTAGGGATTCCAGCATTACAAGCACTGAACTGCTATTCAGTACCGGTAATCAGAGGAATTGCTGCATTACACGCACTGAACCCCCATTCACTACCCGTAATCTCAGGGATTCCAGCATTACAGGTACTGGACCGCTATTCAACGCTTGTAATCTCCTGTACACCCCTAACTTAGGCACGGCAGCACGTTTTCCGTGCCTATATAACCATCACCCAGTGAATTTGAATGAATCTATCGGAACTTAATCCGTTGCGTTTGTACAACACCCTTTAAAAGGCAGTACTTTTTCGTTTCAAAAATAAATGAAAAACGCTCAGAGCAATGCAATGCCCTGAGCGTTAAGAACTCATATCCGTTTTCTAAGCTTATCCAGACAGCCTATTAAACCTTCTTCACTGCTGCAGGCTGTTCAGGGATAGCCGTAATTCGCTTATTGTTTGTTCCAATTATGAAGATTGCTGCCGCGGCAATGAGAACAGCAACAAGTGTACCAAGGTTGAAAATGCCTTTATCGGCGTACCATACAATCGAGTAGCCGAGTGAACCGGCGAACAGCGCATAGTAGGTGAACGGCAGCAGGGTTTTGCGGATGACATCCCCTTCTTTTCCGACAAGGCCTACAGTTGAAGATGCCGCTACAACGTTATGCACGCAGATCATGTTGCCGGCTGCCCCGCCGACTGCCTGCAGAGCGACAATCCAGGCTGCATTAACTCCGATATTTGTACCGACTTCATACTGGAACAGGGAGAACATCATGTTACTTACCGTGTTACTTCCTGCAACAAATGCACCCATGCCGCCGATGAAGGTCGAGAAGAACGGCCAGTACTGGCCTGTCAGTCCCGCAACTCCGTCAGCAAGAGCAATCGGCATGGCATCGAATCCGGCCGCACCGCCGCTGCTGTTGATGAACACCTGTACCATCGGAACCGTGAATACAAGAGCAGTGGAAGCGGCGATAATGGACTTTCCGGAAGCAGCCCACGCCTTCTTATACTCCGACCCGGTCATCTGATGAATGAAGTAAGTTAAAATCGATACGAAGATGAAAATCGTACCAGGCAAATACAGAGGCTGGAAACTTGATGTGATCTCGGTGCCGAACAGGTTCGGAAAGCTGACTGTCCATGCTTTCAGCCATTCCAGGAAAGGAAGCGATTTCAAACGGGTCAGAACCAGGAACACGGCAATCAGCAGGTAAGGTGTCCATGCTTTCATCATGCTCATATTGCCTTTTGCCAGATCAGACTCCTTGATTTCAATGGATCCGGTCCATTCTGGATCCCATTCACTCTTATCAGCAAAGTCCCATGCCTCTTCTTTCGGCGGCATCAAGAAACCTTTTTTCGCAGCCGGAACTACGATTGCAAGTCCGACAAGACCGCCAATCAGTGATGGAAATTCCGGTCCGAGGACATTTGCGACGATCACATATGGCACCGTCATCGAAACGGAAGCAAACAATGCAAACTTCCAGACTTTCAAGCCCTCACTGAATGATTTGTTTTTTCCGAAGAAACGGGTCATGATCGCGACAACGAACAGCGGGACAAGCAAACCGGTAATGGCATGCAGGATGGCAACATTTCCCGCAACCATCGTAGTGTAAGCCAGAAAGTTATCCGTAATGGAGCTGTCCGCTGATAAACCTGTTTGGACACCTACGAGCATTGGTGTTCCAAGGGCACCGAATGATACCGGCGTACTCTGGATGATCATGCCGGCAACAACCGCCGCCATACCCGGGAATCCCAATCCGACCATGAGCGGTACCGCAACAGCTGCGGGAGTGCCAAAGCCGGCCGACCCTTCGATGAAAGACCCGAACAGCCACGCAACAATGATGACCTGGATACGCCTGTCCGGTGTGATACCGGTGAACCCTTCACGTATCGTTTTCAGACCGCCGCTTTGCTGCAATGTGTTCAGCAGCAAAATGGCTCCGAAGATGATATAAAGGAGCGTCAACGCAACAACGAGTCCATTGACTGAAGCGGCAGCCACCTGTGCAAATGAAATCTTCCAAACAGCCAGAGCCAGAAAAGCTGCGACGATGTACGAAATCGGCATCGCCTTGCTCGCAGGCCACCTCAAGCCTACAAGAAAAACACCAACCGCGATAATCGGCAGCAACGACAAAAACGACAACATACCTGTACCCATTTTCTCCCTCCTGCTTCCCATGATGAGATTCAAAATAACCAATAATGACAATATTCTGAATATTAGTTTACATTATTCAGACGGATTGTCAATATGCCTAAAAACGAATTTTGTCCTCAAGTTAGCTTGCAACAGGCGGAAACTGTTTAAAACAAAGGTTTATGCCACCTGAAATATTTTTTTAATAAAACATAAAAACAACACTTCCCGAACATAAACGGGAAGTGTCGGCTTGTATCAAATGATGCAAAAGAGCTAGACAGATACTTTGTCCTTTGCTTTTTGTGTATTGTTGGCGAGTGTTCCGATTCCTTCAATCGTGCACTCGATTCGGTCGCCGTCTTTCAAAAATTCAGCGCCGAGCGGGCTTCCGGTCAGGATGACATCACCAGGCTTAAGTGTCATCACTTTTGATAGATAGGAAACCATATTGGCCATTGGGACAATCATCAGCGATACATGGCTGTCCTGTTTTTTCTCGCCGTTCAGTGAAGATTCAACCTTGACTTCGGCCGGGTCCAATTCAGTTTCAATGACCGGCCCGAGCGGCGTGAACGTATCGAAAGATTTTCCGACCGTCCAGTGTCCGTCCTTATGGAAATACTGCGGTGCTGTCACATCATTGCCTACTGTATAGCCGAAAATGTAATCCTCAACATCTTTTTCATCCACATTTTTTGCCTCTTTGCCGATAACAACCGCCAGTTCGGATTCAAATTTCACTTCTTCGAGTGCTGCCGGAATTTCGATCGGTGTTTCCGGTCCAATCACTGATGAGACAGGTTTATAGAAAAAGACCGGTATTTCAGGCAGTTCATCAGGCAGGTCGTCTTTTGATGCAACAAAATTTGCGCCGATGCCGATGACCTGGTTTGGTTCAAGCGGTGCTTTCAGCGTAACCTCATCACCTGGGAAGTTGGTGCCGGTATATTCCCAGTCTCCGAACATATCACCGGAGATTTCTCTCACACTGTTATTCTCTAAAACTCCTGTACGGATTTCCGTTTCCTGCCCTGCTGTGAATCTTATAAATTTCATTAAGTAATTCCTCCAATTTAAGTAATATGATTTGTCTTACAATACTCTTTTTGCTTCTTGCGGCCTGCCCCTTTTATTTTGTCTTAGTTGAATAAGCTTTCGGGGCTTATGTCACCTTTTTTGCAGGTTCTGTTCATTTTGGGCATGCATACGTTGTTTGCGTGACCTCTTTTTGCAGTTCCACCGCTTTTTCGGCACGCATATGCGTTTGCGTGACCATTTTTGCAGTTATCTTCTTATTTTGGGAAAGCATAAGGGGTTGCGCGCCCGTATTTTTAACGCTCACACGAGGCACGCACTAGGTTAGCATGATAATTTTTTGCTCATGCCTCGGGCACGAATCCCCATTATGCCAGCGACTTTTCCTGCTTTTTCAATTCCTGCTTCACTTCCGCACAACGGCTCGGAGTCGGGAACAGTTTACCTGGATTCAGCAGATCTTCCGGGTTGAATACTTCCCGGATGTTGATCTGGGCTTCGAGTTCGTCATCGGTAAAGACGAAGCGCATCTCTTCCTTTTTTTCGATGCCGACACCATGTTCGCCGGTAATGGTGCCTCCTGCATCGGCACAGGCTTTCAGGCAATCGGAACCGGCTTTCAGCGCCTTTTCAATGTCGCCCGGTTTCTTTTCATCAAACAGGACGAGCGGATGGAGGTTGCCGTCCCCGGCATGGAAAATATTCGCGATTTTGAGCCCGGTTTCTTCGCTGATCTGGTTGATTCTCCGCAAAACTTCCGGCAGCCGGCTCCTCGGGATGACACCGTCCTGAACGAGATAGTCAGGAGAAATGGCCCCCATCGCCCCGAATCCCGTTTTCCGATTGGCCCACCATGCGGCCCGTTCTTTTTCATCTCGTGCCGCTTTTACTTCACGCACGTTCCGATTGCGGCAAACATCAAGGATTTCTTCGACCTGTCCGTCGATGCCCGCAGCGATGCCGTCCACTTCAATCAGCAGCAATGCGGCAAGGTCCTTCGGGTGGCCGACAGGATAGTTGGCGGCTTCCACCGCTTTGATTGCCACTTTGTCCATCATCTCCAGCGCAGCGGGAACGATGCCGGCAGCTATGATGTCGGAAACCGCCTGGGATGCATCTTCAACGTCATCAAAGTAAGCGAGTATGGTTTTCTTCGTCTCCGGGTTTTTCAGGATCCTGACGGTGATTTTCGTTACGATTCCCATCGTGCCTTCAGACCCTGTCAGGATGCCGAGCAGATCGTATCCCGGCATATCCGGAATTCCTTCGCCGCCGATGTTGACCACTTCTCCGTTCGGAAGCACGACTTCAAGACCAAGTACATGGTTCGTCGTTACCCCGTACTTCAAACAGTGGGCACCGCCGGCATTTTCGGCGATGTTGCCCCCGATTGTGCAGGCACTCTGGCTGGAAGGGTCCGGCGCATAATAATATCCCTTATCCGTAATCGAATGGGTCAGCTTCAAGTTGATATAGCCCGGTTCTACGAGGGCATACAGGTTGTCGTAGTCCACTTTCAGAAGTTTTTTCATCCTGGCAAGGCTGATGATGACTTCACCGCCAAGCGGAATGGCGCCCCCGCTCAGTCCGGTACCTGCCCCCCTCGCGAGAAAAGGCAGTTTTTTGGCGTTTAGATATTTGACGACCTTCGCCACTTCTTCTGTATTCTTTGGAAACACAACAGCTTTCGCGTGTCCTTTTTTCAAGGTGAATCCATCGCATTCGTAAGCGACGAGATCTTCGCGATGGTGAAGGACCGAACTTTCCCCGACAATGTCCATCAAACTGCGGATGACCGGATCGACTGCTTTCTGTTTCTTCTTAAAAAGCAATCTTCACCCCTCCTTTACCGTTTGTTTTACGCCTGCTGGCGCGGACGATTTTCTGTTATCTTCTTGTTCGTAAGCCCAATCAAGCAGCTGTACCGTATGGACGATTTTCTCGCTGCGGCCGTTTTTCATGACGCCCATCGCCATCTGCAGCATGCAGCCAGGGTTGCCCATTGAAATCATTTCTACATCTTCCGGTACGTATTGCATTTTTTCCTGGAGGACAGCCCCTGCCATCGCCGGATTGGTAATGTTGTAGATTCCAGCACTTCCGCAGCAGCGGTCGGAGTTTTCCATTTCAACCACTTCAACGCCCGGGATCGATTTAAGCAGGTTTCGCGGCTCTTCACGGACTCCCTGGCCGTGGGCAAGATGACAGGCATCATGATATGTGATGCGCGTGTTGATTTCTCCTTCAGGCTTGCGGAATCCCCCGTCATAAAGGAATTTCGAGACATCTTCAACTTTATCTGAGAACCGCTCGGCTTTATCTTGAAGCTCCGGTTCATTTTTAAAGAGTTCAGCATATTCCTTCATTGCCGCACCACAGCCGGCCGCATTGATGATGATTTTATCGACATCCTCAAAAGCTTCCATGTTTTTAAGGGCAAGCTCCCGGCCTTGTTCACGGTTCCCGGCGTGGACATGCAATGCGCCGCAGCACCGCTGTTCCTGAGGAATTCTCACTTCGTAACCATTCTTCTGGAGCACGCGGATAGTCGATTCATTGATATCGCTGAACACAACATCCATGACACAGCCGGTGAACAGCGCGACAGTTCCTTTTTTCTCAGGGGTCGCCGCAGGGAGCACTTCCGGCAGCCGGCCAAGTACCGGCTTATTGACTTTTGGCGTCACACTCTGGATATCACGCAGATGTTCAGGAAGGATCTTGACGGCTCCTGTTTTCTCTGCCATCTTTTGCAGGCCGCTTTTCTGGTAAAACTTGAGCAAGCTTCCGATCGTATGGAGTCTTTTCGGATTCGGGAAAACGCCGTCAAGGAAAAATTTGCTTACCGCTCCCTTCCATCCGGTAAGCGGAATCGCTTCACGGACCTGGCCGCGTGCGGATTCAATCAGGCTGCCGACCTGGACATTGGACGGGCATGCAGTTTCACAGGCCCGGCAATCGAGACAGGTGAAGACAGGATCCATAAATTGTTCGTTAAGGGACACCTTTCCTTCCGCTACCGATTTGATCAAATATACACGGCCCCTTGGTGACTGGTGTTCCTGGCCGGTTTCAAGGTAAGTCGGGCATGATTCAAGGCACATGCCGCAATGCACGCAATCTGCCCACTTATCGGCATCCGGCATATCATTATTCAAATAATTGCCTAGAGAAAGGGTCGAACACGACGGATCGCCTGCTGGCACCTTTGGTAAATCTTTTTCTGCTGTACTCATTACAAACCTCCCGCAAACCGTTTATGATTCAAAATCGAATTCGGATCAATCGACTTTTTAATACCTTCGAGCAATGGGCGGTAGGTGATGTTTCCTCCCCATATGTCGAGCTCTTTCCGCTGTGCGAGCGGCATATGGTCAGCAATCGCATAACCGCCTCTCGATTCAGCTTCAGCACGCAATTCTTTCAGGAACGGAATGAAATTTTCCGGATTTCCCGATGCATAGACTCTGGAAATTCCATGACCTGTGCCGCCGTGAACCTTCACATTCAGAAGATGGCGGGCCGCGAATTCTTCACTTGCTGAAACTAGCGGGAAGACATCGGCGTTTTTGCTGCCGATCTTGACGGACAGCACTTCATTATCATCCTCAAGGCATCCGGCTGGCGGGATTTTTGCAAAATCGTTCCACCACGCTTCTGCATCCTCTCCTGATAACACTTGAAGTTCCGTGCCGGAAGGACGGTTGTTTTTCAGCCACTCGGCCTGGTAACGGACAGCCTCTTCCACATCTTCAAAAGAGACAGCAAGCGTGTGGCGGGCTTTACCTCCCGTAGCGATGGCCAGTTCCGGATTCAGCAACTCCATCGAAACAGGTTCGAGCGTTGAATCGTGCAGTTGTTTCACATAATCAGGTGCTTTCTTAAAGGATTGCTCGCTGAAAGAAATCAGGATTATGCTTTGATATTTTGGAATAGGCCTTAATTTCAGTGTCACTTCACTGATGACACCAAGTGTTCCCATTGAACCGATGAACAGCTTGTTCATGTCATATCCGGCTACATTTTTGACGACCTTTCCGCCTGTCCGGATCACTTTACCGTTCGGGTATACGATCCTGAGACCGATCACATAGTCGCGGGCTGATCCATACTTAAGCCGTTTCGGCCCGCTGTCGTTGGCTGCGATGACACCGCCGATAGTGGCGTATTCAGGCCAGCGCGGATCGGCGGAAAGCTTCTGTTTATGCCCGGAAAGATATTCATTGATTTCCTTCATTGTCGTGCCGGGCTTGACCGTCATTGTCATGTCGCCGAGAGAGTGTTCAACAATCCCTTTAAATTGCTTCAAAGACAAGAAAATATCACTATTCTCTTCGGTACCGCCAAATCCGCGCTTTGATCCGCTGCCGCCAATGCCCACCTTAAGGTTGTTATCATTTGCAAACATAAGAACCTCCGCAATATCCTGTTCGCTCTCCGGATACACAACCGTTTTACCGTTGTTGCCGAGTGCATGGATTTCTGAGGATTCCTCGATCCGGGCGTCAGGAATGCGTTTTTGTAGATTGGTCACCGTCAACTTGCTTCCCCCTTTGTTATAAAAAGTTTGATGTCCTGGATGCGTCTGTCAGTTCCCTTCCTCTGCCAGCTGGCGGGAAAGGGTTTCTTCCACAAATTCCAGATGGCGGATGACTGCAGTCCTGGCCGCAGCCCCGTCCTTTTGTTCAATTGCTTCTGAGATAGCGATGTGCTGTTGAATGGCTTCTGCTGTAAGGGTGCTGTCACTTGAAATGATGTGATGAAAGTCAATCATTGCTTTTTGCATTGTCTGGGATATCGTTTGCATCAACTGTATGAGGGTTTTGTTTTCCGTTGCTTGTGCGATTAATGAATGGAACTCGAAATCTGCCTGCCAGCCGGATACGGAATCGGAACTGGTGATGGCATTTACGGCTTCTTTGATTGCCGCTCTATTTTCCGTGCTGCTGTTTTCGGCTGCCAATTCAGCCGTTCCTGCCTCAAGGATTTTCCGTACGCTGAAAAGCTCCCGGATATCCTGTTCATTGGCGAGAAGGCCCTGGAACAAATGAGCGGAATCAAACTTGCTGATGAACGTACCTTCACCATGGCGGACATCAACGAGTCCTTTTCCTTTCAGGGTTGTGAGCGCATCCCTGACGGCCGATCGCCCAACTTGAAACCGCTCACATAATTCTCGTACAGAAGGCAGCTTATCCCCAGGACTAACCTGGCCTGTTTCAATCCATTGTTCGATGTAATCGGCAACCTGATCCGATATCTTTTTCGTCGTTATCTTCACTGCTTCCAGTGGGGGGTCCCCCTTTCCTGTTCGTTTGCAATTCTTCATACTATCGGATGTCAGCTATCAGATATCTGATAAGTATTCGATGTCTGTATTCTACCCGCAGGCTGATAAGTTTGTCAATTACTAATTTTCTGAATTATTTAATTATAGCTTTTTTGATTTTGGCTATGTTAAAAAGCGGTGTTGATTTTACACATTGCCAGGGCGGTTTTTAAAGGCAAGGTATTCAATTTTGCCCCTCTAGTCTGGCGAGGGCACATCTATATGGAAGACCCAGCGGGTATCAACAGCCGCATTTAACAGAGCCCTGATTTAAGTGAAAATTTTCGGCCGGTTCGCCGGATACTCCATTTCCGGTGGATTAGCTTCCCTGTTCTGCGGGAAAAAGGAAGTAGATAAACAAGCTTCAAGAAATATACAGCGAAAGGATGAATGTAAATGAGTAAAATGATGAGCTACGGAAAACGGCTCGGGAAAGAGTTTAAAGAAGACCGTGCCACCGGGCTTGCAGCCGAACAGGCTTATTATTATATGCTCTCAATCTTTCCGATGCTGATCCTGCTCCTATCCATACTTCCATATTTGCAAATCGACCCGCAGCAGGCTATCAAGTTTCTTGAGAGTGTTATGCCTTCAGGAACCGCTAAAACCTTTGAAAAACAGGTAGTAAACATCGTCAGCAGTAAAAATGGCGGGCTGCTCACCTTTGGTATTATCGGTACGATCTGGTCCGCTTCCAATGGAATGAAGGCGTTCATGACTTCGATGAACAAAGCATATGATGTGGACGAAACCCGCTCCTTTATCAAAAAGCGCCTCATTGCGATATTACTTACGCTTGGCATGATTATCGCTCTGGTGGTAGCGCTCCTCTTGCCGGTATTCGGTAATGTCATTATGGACCTCGTTAAGTCCATTATGCCGATGCCGAACCAGATGGAGATTGTATTCAGTGTTTTGCGCTGGGTAGTCGCCATTATAGTGATGGCTGCGATTCTTACAGCCCTGTATAGATTTGCTCCGAACAAACACTTCAAAATCAAGCATGTTATTCCGGGCGCAATCATTGCGACCGTCCTATGGCAGCTCGTTTCACTTGGCTTTTCTTTCTATGTCAGCAACTTCGGCAGCTATTCCGAAACGTACGGCAGCCTTGGCGGAGTGATTGTCCTGATGCTGTGGTTTTTCCTCACTGGCCTCGTGCTTGTCTTAGGCGGCGAAATTAATGCGCTATTTCATAAATACAAGCGCGACCGGGACAGCAGCCAGAACGATGGGCGCACCGTTACAACTTGATAAAATCGGAAAGAAGCATCAGGGACACTTCCCTGATGCTTTCCATTTGATCGTTCTATATTGGCAGCTTTAAAATGAAATGATGATGCTGGCCGTCCGTTTCAAGTAACAACTCACCATTATGCCGTTCTGCTATTTCTCTGCTGATCGCAAGGCCAAGCCCTGCCCCGCCAGTCTGCCTGCTCCTTGAAGCATCGGTGCGGTGGAACCTTTCGAATACCTTTTCCTTATCATTTTCAGCAATCAGCTTTCCCGGTCCGCTGACCGATAACTCATAATGCTCTTCGCGAGTGGCGCCCTTCACCACAATGGGGGCAGAACCTTCATAGTATTGCACAGCATTCTGAAGCAAGTTGGTCAGCACCTGCTGGATTCCTTCCCTGTGCAGCATTAGCTCTCTGCTTTCTATGTCAGCCTCGGCCTTTATACCTCGCTGCTCCAGGTCCCATTCAAACAAACCAAGGCAATTGACTGCAAGTTTTTTAATGTCCGCCGGTTCTCTGTCAAGCGGCGTCGGCTCCAGAAACGAATCCCATTCTTTTATGGCATACAGCTGCTGGATCATGCTCGTTATCCGTTTGGCTTCGAGATGAAGGGAATGGTATAATTCCGGGCTCCCTTTGATAACGCCTTTGCTCATTCCTTCCAGATAGCCGTTTATATTCGACATCGGTGTGCGCAATTCATGCGCCATATCCGTAATGACTTTATTTCTCGTTTCTTCATTTTCCTTCAGGCGGACGATCAGATCATTGAAATGGCTGACAAGCTGGCCGACTTCATCCATGGAGCTGGTTTGGATCAAATCCGGGTATTTCCCTTCTTTCAGACTTTCCATGGAAGCAGCTAGATTACGGACAGGCCTCATCATCCGCTTTGTCATCATGTAATGGATGAAGCTGCCGATGATGATCGCACCGATGCTGTACATCCAAAGATACTGCAGGAGCGTCGAATTGAATCTAATCTGCTGTGCCCCCTCCAGGTTTCCAACCCTGTCGGCAAGAAAACACGCCATATTGTAAATGGCGGTGCCGCTCAGCAGCACAAATAAACTGACGATAAAAATATTGACAGCCGTCAATTTCCACAACAGGCCGACTTTCGGCTTTTTCACAACGTTAATCTTTTGCAGCAAATTTATACCCCATTCCCCTGACAGTGAGGATCCGTTTCGGTTTGGCCGGCTGATCCTCTACCTTATTGCGCAGTTTGCGGATATGGGCATCAATCGTTCTTTCCAGGATCTCGCTTTCTTCATACGGATGGAGCCTGTTCATAAGCTGTTCCCTGGAAAGGACGATATCGGGATTTTCCATAAAATATTTGAGGAGATCAAACTCGTACTTTGTCAGATTGAGCCGCTCGCCGTTAAGGGTTACCTCTCCTTTTCGCGGCATAAGTGTGAGACCGTCCATCGTGATACGCTGGCAAAAACGTCCGGTCCTTCTCAGGACAGCCTCCACCTGTGCCACCAGTTCTTCAGGGCTGAACGGTTTTGTCACATATCCGTCAGCCCCCATCTTCAAACCGGCAATTTTATCTTCCGTCCTTGCTTTTGCTGTAAGCATAATGATGGAAAAATCGCTGTTTTCCTGTTCTTGAGCCCAGCGGCAAAACTCTTCCCCGCTCACTTTCGGAATCATCAGGTCGAGGATGATCATGCAAGGAGATTCTTTAAGGAACATTTCCATCGCCTGTTCCCCATCCTCTGCAGCCACCACTTCATAACCTGCGTTTTCCAGATAGAGGACAACCAGGTTCCGGATCATTTGGTCGTCTTCAACCACAAGGATTTTTTGCTTCATGTCATCACCTTTTCTTTAGCTGCCTTCCTGCTACTCCATTCGCTCAAATGTTTGAACCATATGGTCATAGTTCATCGCACCGAGTGACACGCTGGCGATGCGCCCTTTTGTATCGATGAAGTAGGAGGTTGGAATTGGACTTATCCGATATTTCGACGAGACATCAGAAGAAGTGTCCATCAAAATCGGAAATGTCAGTCCGAAATCGTCAACAAACGGCTGCACATCTCCAGGCGTCCCTTCTGTTTCAGTCAAATTGACAGCAAGAATTTCAACGTCCTTATCGTTATAAAACTTTTCCATATCCGGCATTTCGGCCCGGCAAGGCGGACACCAGGTCGCCCAGAAATTGACAAGGACTTTTTTGCCGCGGTAATCCGAAAGCTTCACCGCCTCGCCGCCAAGTGTTTCTAATTCAAAGTCCGGAGCCATATCGCCTTTTTGCAGGCCGGTACTTGCCGGCTCTGCAGCAGCTTCCCCGCCGGCTGTATCCGTTTCCGATACGGATGGACTGGAGACATCCTGTTCCGTGGCCGTATCCGATTCAGGCTCCGCCTCTTTTTTTCCTATCATATCATAGACCGCCCAACCCGCCATAAGAAGAACCACAATCAAAACAGCTGCTCTTTTCACCATTCCCTTGTCCCTCCCGCACTTTTTATCCTAATTTACCGAACCATGTATCCTGCACAAACTGAAGCAAAGTATTTGAAATCCTCGCCATCTGCCCGGTGTAAAGCAGAATGCCCATAACTACCATCAAGCTTCCCCCGGCTTTCATGACTACCTGGCTGTGTTTCATCACCCACCTTGCCGACCCGAGGAAATACGAAAAGACGAGAAACGGCAGCGCAAACCCGATAACGTACGCCAGTGTATAAACAAGCCCCTGTGCCGGCTCATTGGCGGCAAGCAGCAGTATTGATGCAAAGATAGGCCCGATGCACGGCGTCCATCCCGCCGCAAAGCCCATTCCGACAAAGACGGTGCCCATATAACCGACAGGCTTCTTTGAAAATCTGAACCTTTTATCTTTCATGAGCCATTTGAAATTGATCCAGCCGGCCACAAATAATCCCATCACAACGATGAACACGCCGGCCAGACGCTGGATAAGCAGACCCGAATCCCCGGAAAGCAGCCCTTGAATCCACGACCCCAAATAAGACGCACCGATTCCAAGACTAATAAAAATCAGCGAAACCCCAAACAGGAAAAAGCTTGAATGAAGAAGCACTTTCGTTTTGACTTTTTTGTCCTTCTGTTCCTCAATTTCTTTGACACTCATTCCGGTGATATACGACAGATAAGCCGGAAACAGCGGCAGCGTACAGGGCGACAAAAATGACAATGCACCTGCCCCAAACGCCAGCCAGATTGTTACATCTGCTGCTGAAGTCATACCATACCCCTCCGATTTTTTGTTTGTGTTATATAAATGATTGAACCTGCCAGTAAGATGAACAAGTACCAGCGGTCAACCAGCACCCCCATGACGGTCAGCAATGGAGAAAAATAAGAAACGGCCAGCTTCATCCCCAGCCACGCCACCCAGACACCTGCCAATCGCCGAAAGCTTACCTCTTTAAATGTAAGATAAAGAATGATGACCAGCAGGAAACCGAACTCAACCAGATCGGCAGATGAAACGCCTGAGTAAATATATACGATCGATAAAAACTTGTGGATCAACAATGCCGGCAGCAGGATTTGCAGCCCGGCTTCAAATAACTCCCTGCTGCCAGCCTGCTTTTGTTTGATCAAATATGCAGCTTGCAAGGCAACCGCTGCACTCGCCAAATAAAAACTCTTCCTGCCGCTTGGGTACGAAAGAACCGCCCGCGGTTCCTCTATGAATAACGGGAATTGAATGACAATTTTGCCGAACAGAAACACGATGACAAATGTTGCGGCAAGGCCGCTTACCGTTTCTAACAATCTCTTTCTGTCATCATCAGGCATGCCCGAAAACATCCTGAAAAAAAAGGCCCCTCCGATTATTCCCACTAACACAATCAGCCAGGTGAATCTTGCGGCCACCACTCCCAAAACAAGAGAATTGAACATATACGCCTCCTGCACAATGCTGTTTTACTCCTGCTCCCAGTGTAATGGTGAATTGTTAATGTTTTATGAACGGGGGTGTTTCCATTCGATATTTTTGTGGCTTATGCGAGGGGATGCCAACCAGGCGGTTTTACCGGCATTCTTTACCAGGGTTGGATTAGGCAGGTGCACGGAAATGGCCGAAATTGGGCAGTACACGGGATCGCCAAATTTCAGTAATGAAGTCTAGGTATGGAATTCGTGCGTTTTACTTGTTTTGCAACATAAAAACAACCTCATCTTTTTCATACTCTCCTTGCAGTCCAAAAAAAGAATTGTTTGCAAGGCATAATTACAGCTTTTCACTTAGCATCGGTTGGATTTTCACACCGCATCCCAGCTGTTTTACGCCAAACCCTGTCAATTTCATGCATACCACTCCGGTTTTTGCGCTATACAGCCAAACTTTCACGCCGAAACCTCGGTTTCACGCCAAAAGAATTCTCTCAGGGGACCGGGGTTGCCCTTTCGCGCCGTATCTCGGCTTTTTCACGCCAAACCCTGCCACTTTCACGCGCACTACTCCGGTTTTTGCGCCGTACAGCCAAACTTTCACGCCGAAACCTCGGTTTCACGCCGCTACCCCATGCTTTCACGCCAAGAGAATTCTCTCAGAGGACCGGGGTTGCCCTTTCGCGACGTATCTCGGCTTTTTCGCGAAAACCTTTCAATTTCACGCATACTACCCCGTTTTTTTTCGCCGTAGAGCCAAACTTTCACGCCGAAACCACCGTTTCACGCCGCTAACCCATGCTTTCACGCCAAAAGAATTCTCCCAGCGGACCGGGGGGTGTCCTTTCACGCCGAATCCCGTCGGTTTCACGCCAAACCCTGCCACTTTCACGCGTAACACTCCGTTTTTTGCGCCGTACAGCCAAACTTTCACGCCGAAACCTCGGTTTCACGCCGCTAACCCATGCTTTCACGCCAAAAGAATCATCTCAGGGGACCGGGGTTGCCCTTTCATCCCGCATCTCGGCTTTATCGCGACAAACCCGATCTTTTCCAAGACAAGCCCCTCTGCTTACATGCACCAACTCGGCTCAACACCGCGAAACAGTCCCTGAATTAACCATTAAAAAAGGCCGAATCCCATCAGATTCGGCCTTCCGCTTACTTTGTCTTTACATTCCTGATAAATTTCTCCAAATATTCCGTGTCCGTGATATTGCTATTGCACTCTTCACTATCAGCACAAAAATAATTTCCGAGTGACCGGTACTGGTCTCCACTGGATTTTTCCGTTACTGCCGTCACAAGCGCAACATTTGTATACTCGTTGCACAGTGAACAGATGTTTTTCTTGCCCACCGGTGTATACCGCCCCGCAATTCCAGTCAGTTTGCCGTCAAGCTCGTAAATGATGAATTTACGGTTTTGGCCGGCATCGTTCCAACCCAGATAGGTGAGTTCCGTCCAGTTGATCGATTCCCAATCCGGAAGTGCCAGCTTCTTGTTTTTCCTGAAAAGCTTCTTCACTTCCCTTTCCGTCATTTTCGGGAAAGGGATGCGATACTCGGAAAGTTTTTCGAGATAAGCTGTTAATTGCTCCTCTGTTTTCAAATCTGTTATAAGGCCAAGCAGGTGTTTCTGCTGACCGTCTGCTTCAGGAAACATGTCGAGGACCTTTGCTTCTGCCCCATATTTGACTGCTTCAAGAACATCTTTGTCAGTAACCGAATTCAGTGCGTTTTGAATGATCACTCCCTGTTTTCTGACTACATTGAATTGATGATTATGAATAAATGGCTCGGACATCGCCAGGCCTCCTTACTTTAGAAATAAATAACGTACGCGACAGTACTGCTGATGACTTCAGGACCCCTTCATTATATCACTGATGGCTGTTATTCATTCCAGCTTTGGCGTCTAACAAAAGAATGACATTTACTTGACCTGTAAAGTCCAATCCAGTTCTTTTTGCTCAGCTGAATTCATCCATCAGTCATAACTGCCTACTTCAAAAATGAACCAAATCTACTGTTTTTTAATAATAGTGTCAAAATCTTGTAATTTTTGTTGAAATTTTCTGCCATTCTATTTATTTTATTGATGAATCTCAGCAAATTAGGAGGGAAAAAAGTATGAGTCTACTAAAAACATTATCAGCAGCTGCCTTATCGGTAACATTGCTCGCTGCACCGCTTTTTTCAGGTCACACAGAAGCGAAAACGGATAACTATAAGCATCGCTACAAATCTGTCCAGCTTCTGGCTATCAATGACTTCCACGGAAAACTGAATGTTACACGCACAATTAAAGACGAAAACGGTAATGTTATCGGAACAGCAGGCGGGGCCGATTACCTTGCTGCCTATTTGCGGGAACATGAAGAAGAAAATAAGAAGAACACGTTAATGTTACATAATGGTGATATGGTCGGTGCAAGCCCGCCTGTATCAGCATTGCTGCAGGATGAACCGACAATTCAATATTTGAACATGCTCGGCTTTGACATCGGCACTCTCGGAAACCATGAATTTGATGAAGGCACCGAGGAAATGCTGCGCCTGATTAACGGCGGCTATCATGAAGAAACAGGCTATTTTGAAGGAGCGAATTTCCCATACACGGCTGCCAATGTGCTTGATAAAGAGACTGGCGAACCGATTCTTCCTCCTTATGTCGTGAAGAAAGTAAACGGCATGCCGATCGGGTTCATCGGCGTCGTCACAACGGAAACACCTTCGATTGTCATTCCTGAAGGAGTGGCAAATGTCGAGTTCATTGACGAAGCGGAAGCAATCAATAAAGCTGCTGCCGAGCTGAAAGAACAGGGTGTTGAAGCAATTGTCGTCATGTCCCACGTGCCGGGAAGTTCCAATACGGACGGCAGTGGTGCTGGCGGCGAACTTGTCGATATGGCAAATGCAGTCGATGACGAAATCGATATCATTTACGGCGGACACAACCATGCTTACACAAATACGCTTGTAGACGGAAAGCTGCTCGTGCAGTCTTATTCCTACGGTACAGCATTTTCTGATGTCGACTCTGATAGATCCGAAAACGAAAGATATCGTCCATAAAGAGGCGGAAATCGTCACTACTTTCCATGAAGGCATCGAGCCGGCAAAAGATGTCCAGGAGTTTGTGGCAAGCTACGAGCAGCAGGTCGCACCGCTTGTGGAACAGGTCGTGGCAACAGCTGCACAACCCCTTACCAGAGAACAGGATGACAGCGGTGAATCCCCGCTCGGCAACCTGATCGCCGACGCCCAGCGTGCCACAATGGAAACTGATTTTGCCTTCATGAACCCGGGCGGCGTCAGAGACAACATTGATGCAGGCGATATCACATGGGGCGAACTGTATAACGTCCAGCCGTTCAATAACACACTCGTTGAAATGACGTTAACCGGCGACCAGATTTACAGGCTGCTGGAACAGCAGTGGAAAGAAGACGATGCGGACATCCTGCAAGTTTCCGGACTGACGTATACATGGGATGCAAGTGCCCCAATCGGTGAAAAAGTCGTTCCAGGTTCTGTTGCAACAGAAGACGGCACAGCTATTGACCCGGCTGCTGCGTATTCCGTAACCGTCAATTCCTTTATGGCAGCCGGCGGTGATGGCTTCACCGTTCTTACAGAAGCCGATGACCAGGTAACCGGCCCTGTCGATCTTGATGCACTCGTCGATTACCTTGAAGCACTTGATGGGCCTGTCACAGCTCCGGCAACCGACAGGATCGACGTCCAGTAAAGACCCTAAGAAAGCTTGTTTCCTATCAAGAGGAAGCAAGCTTTCTTTTAATATAGAAACTTATCTTCAAAGGTTATCAACATGCTCTTATCTCTTAATCCATTTCATCTGCTTCTTTTGTAATCATGACCTTCGTGATCTTGTTCCGCTCCACTTCCAACACCTCAAAGTAAAGGGGGCCCCTGCTTAACGTTTCTTTTTCCCCTGGTATATGGCCAAACTCTTTCAGCAAAAACCCTGCAATGATATCCTCTTCTTCCGGAATCCTTGTCCTGAACACATCATTCAGGCGGCTGATCGATAATTTGCCGTGACAAATGATATGGGTATCCGTCATTTCATCAATAAGCACTTCTTCTTCCTCATCGGTTTCATCCTCGATTTCCTGCCCGATCATCGCTTCAATAATATCTTCACTGGATATGATTCCCGTTGTTCCTCCGTATTCATCCAGCACAATGGCCAGGTGTTTTTTCGCGTTCAGCATCATCTTAAAAACTTTTGCAATCGATGTTGTTTCACCGACAAAGAGCGGTTCATTGTCTGTGAAATCATACAGGCTTTTATCGTGATCCACCGACCATTTTAATAGCTGTTTTGAATGGAACACGCCTACAATAGTATCCATGTTACCCTTATACACCGGAAACCTTGTATGCCTGCTGTTTAAGACGATTTCCCTCGCTTCTTCAAAAGAAGACGCCCACGGGATGCCCGTAATTTCTACCCGGGGTGTTTTCAAAGCGTCGCGAACATCTTTGTTGGCAAAATCGATAGCACCTTTTATCCGCTGGCTCTCTTCATTTTTAAAAGTTCCTTCAATGGAAGCGATATCGACCATGGTCATCAATTCTTCCCTGGAAAGGCTCGTCTCCTGAACGGCACCTCCCGTGAAAAATTTAATGATGAAATTGGTGAAACTGGACATCAAAAAGGTAATCGGCTTCAACACCCATACCAGAGCAGCAATAACAGGCAGCACGATATAAGCAACTTTATCTGCAAACGTCGCTGCAATCGTTTTCGGCAGCACTTCGGCAAAAATGATTAAAACAATTGTTAAAATACCGGTGGCAATGCCAACATTAAAATCGTAGCTGAGTGCAAAAATCGTTACAAGTGTGGGCAGCATAATATTTGAAATATTGTTTCCGATCAGGATCGAGGTGATCATTCGATCGGGACGGGAAATCAGCTTAAGCATTTTTTTTGATCTTGGATCGTCATTTTCCGCTCTTGTTTTCACTTTCATCCGGTTGACAGCCGTCAGCGCTGTCTCACTCCCGGATAAAAAGAATGACACCAGAATAAAAAAGATGATGGCAAATACCACATCAAACCCTCCAAATTGGTCAAATTTCATCGTTATTGTTTTTCTACCCTTATATAATTGCTTTTATCCTTATTAAGCCAGATGTATTTGCCCGATTTCCAGGGGGAATTTCCGATCATAGTGATGGAACTGCCGGCTCCATTATAAATCGTACGTAATCATTTGCGGTTCGATTGGGGTCCCCAGTCCAACTAGTTGGGCGGTTCCCTTTCTCAGGCACACTTCATACTATCCGTCTCCATCAACCGCTGCAGTACTTTTTAGAAGGATTATTCAGGACAATATATCTCTATAATTACGCTATTCTCTGATTAATCACCCGGCCATCTCCTTTTTATAAGCACACTTCACATGCAATCATTACAAAAAATCAGCCGCCCTCAAATTACATGATTTAGTCTTATAACAAGACAACCACCTTCTGGCAAAGGCCAGTCTTCAGCTCTCTTACCCGATATATATTCAACCGCCCCGACCAGGATCGACAGGTTTTCCAACAGGAACCCGATCCCACCTTTTCCCCTCTATTCCCCGGGAAACAATCTTTGCTATTAGCGAAATGAAAATCGGGTATAGAAATTAAATGTGGACAAATCTAAGGCTCATCCTTTTCATTTCTTACAAAATTAGATTATACTGTATATTTAGGTACTCGAAATAACCAAAGAAGGTGTTATGTTTTGACTCAAGACCAAATAGGGAAACGCAACCTTGCGATCATGTGGTTTGCGAATTTCTTTATTGCCGGCAGCATGACAATGGTAATGCCGTTTTTATCTTTATATATTGAAAAGTTGAGCACTCTTCCCGAAGCGGATGTCCAGCTATGGTCCGGACTCGTTTTCGGGGTTACGTTTGTTACAGCGTTTATTTTCTCTCCGATTTGGGGACGTTTTGGCGATAAGTACGGACGGAAGCCGATATTGGTCATTGCCGGCTTCGGCCTGGCGGCAAGTGTCCTTCTGATGGGATTTGTTACTTCGGTGATGCAGCTCTTCATTTTAAGATTGTTCATGGGAGTGTTCACCGGATTCATATCCACATCACAGGCGCTCATTTCCACGCAAACGCCGAAAAGCACATCCGGTAAAGTACTCGGCACGCTGCAGACCGGAAGTGTATCCGGCAGTTTGTTCGGACCGCTGCTCGGCGGTGTGCTTGCGGATGCTGTAGGGTTTGCGGCAACATTCCAGATGACGGCCATCACTCTTATACTGGCTGCAATCTTTGTTCTTTTTGGAGTAAAAGAATTCCGTCTTGAATCGAAAGAGGAATCGAAAAAGAACTATTCACGCAAAGAAGTTCTCCAATATATATTTGCAGACCCGGTGCTGATTATGGTCATGGTGATTTCCATGTTCGTCCAGATCGCCCATTTCAGTATCCAGCCGATCCTGGCCCTTTATGTCAGTGAACTTCATGGTCCGGTAAACCTTGCCTTTTTCTCAGGCCTGGCCTTTTCGATCGCCGGTCTCGGCAACTTGATGATGACCCGGAACTGGGGACGGCTTGCCGATAAAATCGGCTATGAAAAAGTCATGATCCTGCTTCTCGTCCTTTCAGCTGTTTTCTATTTTCCGGGAGCATTTGTAAGCAACATCTGGCAGCTTGTCGGACTGAGGTTCATGCTTGGCCTGGTAATCGGCGGAATCATTCCGGTGCGGACAGCGTATATTCGCCAGGTCGCTCCTGTTTCCATTCAGGGCGAGGTGCTGGGCTACAATACGAGCCTCCGTTTTCTCGGCAATGTCATCGGCCCTGCACTCGGCGGATTCATCGCCAGCATATCCGGCATTTCATCCGTATTTTTTGTGACGACAGGATTGCTTGCTGTCAGCGCAATGCTTCTCGCGGGCAGCGTCAATCGCCGTTCACAGCAGGCCGGTCAAAATCTGTCATTGAATCGTTGATATAAAAGCCAGCTCTTTCATCACAAAAGAGCTGGCTTTTTAGATCACATCAATTGTTTTTCGGAAACCATAGAAAGGCCTGAACCCCATTTTCTGATAAAGGCATTGGATGTGATCGAGCAATGCCCGGCCTGCTCCTATCCCCCTGTACTGCCGGGCGATCAGCATCTCGCAAACGTATAGCGTAATATACTATTCTGTCATTCCGCTGAGACAGCCGGCGATCTCGCCGCCAATGACTGCCACCATCGCAGCATTCGAATTTTTCCACGCTGATTGAACATCGTCTTTCCGATTGGCAAAAGAAGTCCATCCTTCTGCCCCATTGAGACTGTGAATATCCGCCACATCTCTTTCTGAAAACGGCCTGATGACAACCGTGAACTCATTTATGTTCCGTTCCATAGGTTAACCCTCCCGTTTGTTTGCCTGATACCGTTAAAACTTTTTCGACAAACCGGTTGGATACCCTTTGATGAATTCATTCTATTAAGCACTATGTGTAAACGATGCATGAGCACTGCCTTTTCGAACCATCCTCATCATAAAATAACCGACTGCAGCTTCAACTGCCCCCACTCCAAAGAAAACAGGCTGCAAAAAGCTGACATATCCAATCCAAAAAATTTGTGCCGCTATCCAGCCCATCAGTAAAGTTCCAAGGATGATCGCCGCCTCTCCGGCAGCTTTGCTCTGGATGAAAGATAAAACGGCTCCGGCAAGGCTCCCTAGACCATTAACGGCAAGAAGGACAATGCCCGGAATGAGAAAGCTTTCAAATGGCGAATCTTCCAAAATGTCTGTAGTCATCAGCAAATTGCTTCCATCCGGTTCCATAATGAACCCTATTCCTGCCAGAACGGCCCCTACCCCTACTGAACCCTGCAAAATTCCAATTGACCAGAAGAGTCTCTTTTCTTTGTTCACCGTAATTCGCTTCCTTTCTTGATTTTAGATAAGAACTGCTTTCCCGGATATTAAGAAAAGGGCAAGGCGCCCGCATAGCGGCGTACGCATAAGCGGGGGTGCCTGCTGGAAGGCGGTCTTCCCTTCCGGAAGGGATCACCGCTTATGACGATAGCCGCTGGCGCCTGGAGCTGGGCACTGATCTTGCTGAAGAACTTTCTACATATTAAAAAAGTAAAGACCAGCAACATCCTTCTTCCTAAATTATACTCCTTTTATATGGAGTCAAGCTTTACTATTTTCCGGATGACTTCAATGTTCAGGCAGTATAAACGCCACCCTTCATGTCGAAACTGAAAATGAGAGGGTGTGAGACCGCTGGTTATTCTATCCGTTTTCTGGGAAGTGCAGAAACTTATAGAAAAAATGAATGACGTTGACACGGAAGCCTGGCTCCAGAATGAATTGTTCACATGGCAGTGGTGGGTCCTTGTCGGCTTTTTGGTTATACCATGGGGAATCTGGTTCCTGCTAGTGGACCGTAAGCGGATTCTTGAAATCCTCCTATTCGGCATGATGACGTCAGTCATCGTGATCACCTTGGATGTGTATGGTCATCATAATGGTTTCTGGGGCTATCCGATTGAACTGTTTCCCGCCGATCCGGGGGGCATCTCTTTCGACCTTGGCATGATAGCAGTTGCCTTTATGCTTCTCTATCAATATTTTGTCCCCTGGCGGACATACCTTCCTGCCCTTCTCGCAATGGCTGTCGGCTTCGCTTTTATCGGCGAACCGTTTGCAAACCGGCTGCAGCTTTATCATCTTCTGGATTGGAAATATAGGTATTCTTTTGTGCTGTATCTAACAAATGGCATTCTGCTAAAATTATTGATCGATTGGCTCGTTAGACTATCCAGGTCATAATAAAAAAGAACATCAATTTATTCCTTGCCGATTTTGGCCTAACTCTTCCTCTCCTATATTTTACTCATACAGCTGTTTATAGGCACGGAACTTCAAAGTTACGGCCTCTATTTTCCTCACACAATCGTTTACAGGCACTGAATCTTGGTTCAGTGCCTGTAATGTTGCATTCTAATTGCATATAAACACGGAAATCGAAGTTCCGTTCCGTTCCTTTATTTTCCTCATTCAGCATGTTATAGGCATTGAATGCTGATTCAGTGGCTGTAATAGTTGTGCCAGTATTCTTTTGAGCCCCACCAGCTGCATGATAGAAATTCCAAAAAATAAGAGTTACATACCGATGTTGCATTCTCGGTTTTCCGTCAAAAGATTACAAGAAATGGTCCTTACTAAACTATGCTCTCGTGTTAAAATGGAATTATTATACAGGCAGGGAGGGCAGCAGGAATGGAAGAGGCAGCCATTGATCTCCTCACGTTTATATCAGCCGTGGTGGTTTCGGGGATGTTTTACAGGCGCATGGTGGTTGATATCAAGCTGTTGAAAAAGAGAAAGCAGGATATCTCAGGTCTTTTTCCAGTAGATACTACGTTAACGATGCAGCAGTGGAAGTTTTTGAAAGAAAACTTAAGTGTGGATTATTTCAATTTTTATGACTATCAGCGAACCATATATGCCGGAGAAATACTTTATCGGATTGAGTACCGGCGGATATCAGAAGAAACAGCGAAAATGATCAATACTTTTTATAAGGGCAAGAGTGCATAGCTGCAAGCAGGAATTGGCATTAACGAAAAGAATAACCCGGTCCGCCTTCTGCGTGACCGGGTTATGGTGAGCCGTCTTTATTTCATATCTTCATCCGTAACAACGTTTGTAGATTCACCAATCGCATAAATGTCACGGTCTTCGTCCTCTACGACAACTCGTTCGTTAACAATATATTCTTCCTGTGCAGGATCGGTTTGATTTTGCTGCTGGGATTCAGCCTGTTTTTGTTCTGATTTTTGTTTCATCTCGTTCACTTTTTCTTTGCCTTTGTTCACTTTATCATTCACGCTGCTTTTCACGTTTTCTGTTTTCTCTTTTACAGAGTCTCTTGCATTTGCTGTCTTTTCTTTCGCCTGCTGGGTTTTCTCCGCAATATCGTTGCGCATTTGCTTTCCGCTCTTAGGTGCAAGAAGCATACCTGCTACATATCCGACTACGCCGCCTGCAAGAGCGCCCATGCCCATTTGCTTTGCGGTTTCTTTGCTGCTTTTGTTGGTACCCGGCACAAGGTTTGAGCGTTTTTCAACTTCGGATACGATCTGGTTTACGGAGCGGCCGCGTGCGCCTACTACCGGAACCTTTGAAGTCTGATCGGTAAAGTCCTGGTTAGTTCGGGCGACATACATATCAAATTTTTGGATTTTATTCGGGCCTGTTACCATTTTTGCTTTATATCCTCGCTTTTCAAGCACTTTCTTTACATCGGTAAGTGGTTGTTCAACTGCAACTTTTGCCATTTATACCATCCTCCTATTAATCATTATCATCCGCTTATAATAATCAGTACCCACTCCTATCTCGTGTTAAACGAATGTTTCTTCTTCGGAATCCGGCTCTTAAAGACAAGGCTCTGTTAAACGCTAGTGTTGATTTCCGCTGCAGGTACTCGCTTTCACCCAAGGGCACAAGTGCGACATCCGTTTCTGCTTCCCTCCGGTCGCACTCACGGTGTCTTCCTTGCCGCGGGGCGGGCGGTGAGCCTCCTCATCGCTATCGCTCTTGCGGGGTCTCACCTTTCCCGCTAATCCCGCAGGACGTTGAATAAGCTTCTTTGAAAAGACACCGCACGAAGAAAATTGACTTTTATTTTCGAGGAGTCTCGCACCTTCCACTCCAATCAACTAGTGAAAAAATCAATATTGTGCTTTAACAGAGCCAAAGACAATAGAAACAGTCACCGCTTAGATTTCGGTCCGCAGGTTCCATAATTCCGGAAAAAATCGGTGATCCAGCACTCTTTTCAAATAATTGACGCCAGAGGATCCGCCAGTGCCTTTTTTGAAACCGATGATCCGCTCGACCGTCTTCATATGACGGAACCGCCACTGCTGGAGCCAGTCTTCAATATCAACCAGTTTTTCGGCAAGCTGGTATAAGTCCCAGTTGTCTTCGACATTTTGATAAACGGAAAGCCATGCCTCCCTGACCGATTTGTTTTCATGGTAAGGTTCTGAATAATCCCGTTCCAGAACTTCTCTGTCTATGGCAAACCCCTCCCTGGCCAGCGTCTGAATGGCTACGTCATAAAGACCGGGTGACTGAAAAGCGGCGGTCAGCTTGCGGTGCAATTCCGGGTCCTTTTCGTATATTTTTAAAACATGCGGCGTCTTATAACCCAGCGCAAATTCAATCAAGCGGTATTGATAAGACTGAAAGCCCGACGCCTGGCCGAGAAAGTCGCGGAATTCCATATACTCAGCCGGTGTCAGCGTCGACAGGACATCCCACGCTTGAATGATTTGCGACTGTATTTTGGAAACCCGCGCAAGCCGTTTGAATGCTGTCTGCAGGTCATCCTCCTGGATGGATGAAATAGCTGCATTCGTCTCATGCAGAATCAATTTCATCCACAATTCACTGACCTGGTGGATGATGATGAACAGCATTTCATCATGGTGTTCCGACAGCCTGTCCTGGCTTGACAGGAGCCGGTCCAGCTGCAAGTACTCCCCATAGGTCATGTTTTCGGAGAAGTCGGTATGTATCCCGTTCTCGTTATGATGATCTTGCCCGTTCCCTCTGTTCCCTTTATTCATTCTGCCACCTCCAATTTATGAGTCAGAAGACCGAAGCACTGCCCGGACTGGACTGCCGTCTGACCCTTTGATCGCAAGCGGCAGTGCAATGAGTTCATAACTGCCCGGCGATATGTTTTTGAGAACTAGATTTTCTAAAATATGAATGCCGTTTTCTGCAAATGAATGATGGGCAGGAAGTTCTTTACTGTCAAGCGGGTCTACTGAAGGCACATCAACCCCGACAAGCACAACCCCTTTCTCTTTTAAAAACGGACCCAATTCCGCAGAGAGGTTAGGAATGCTCTCAGGGAACGCGTCTGTGCCGGCACTGGATGTCTTCAGCAGCAACCGGCGTGTTCCTTCGATCTCCACATCATCAAACAGCCGGCTGTTAATCTCTGAATGGCCGGATACATCCACTACTGCCGCTTTTCCGATATATACGTTAACATCAAGGCTGAGGATATCTGTACCGTCATCCGCAAAATGGAACGGTGCATCCGCATGCGTTCCCATATGGACGCTCGTTGTTATTCGGCCAACATTGACAGAACCGGTTTCTTCTTTTGTTGCGGCTGTCGTATAATCAAAAGGCGTGTCACCTGGCCAGTGCCGCATTCCATTATGAAGGGGCTGGGAAATATCGACCCATCCGCCTTCTTTCTCAAATTTGCCTTTCATGCTATGCCACCACTCCCCGTTTATTTTCAAATTTTTTATATTCTTCCTCATCCATAATCCTTTTCAGAGCCTGCACCGTTTCCCACACCTCAGTGAATGTGTTGTAAAGTGCGACTGGCGCAAGCCTGATCCCATTCGGGGAACGGAAATCAGGGATGATGCCGTTTGCTTTCAGCGCCTTGCTGATCCGGGCCGCTTCCGGATGTTCCAAAAACAGATGCCCGCCCCGTCCGGTGTCTTTTTCCGGGTTCCGAATCACAAAACCGTGTCCGGCCAATTCGTGTTTGATCAGATCCAGCATGTATCCTGTCAGCTTGAGTGACTTGGCTCGGATCTGTCCGATTCCCGCCTCCTCAAAAATCTCCAGTGAACCGAGCAGCGGCGCGAGGCTGAGTACATGCGGAGTGCCGATCTGATAAGCACCGGCATCATCTGCATGTGAAAGTTCATGATCCATATCAAATTGCTTTTCTTTTTTGGAACTGAACCACCCTGAAAGACCGGGTCTTCTGCCAAAGTGCTTTTTGTTCACATATAGTGCTCCGACCGCCCCAGGTCCTCCATTCAAATGTTTATATGTGCACCATACCGCGAAATCGACGCCCCACTCACTCAGTTTATGGGGAATGGCGCCTGCCGAGTGGGCCAGATCAAACCCGATAATGATGCCGCGCTTATGGGCTTCATCTGTGAGGCGTTCCATGTCAAGAATCTGCCCGCTTCTGTACAGCACACTCGGCAGCAGAATCACCGCGACATCCTCGTTCATCGCTTCAATGATATTCTCTTCCTTCAGGAAATGGCCGTCTTCACTTTCCACCCGCAGCAAATGTTCATCCGGATCAAACCCCTTCAGGAGCAATTGGCTTTGCAGTGCATAAATATCAGAAGGAAATGTCAGTTCATCCGCCAGGATTTTCGTCCGGCTTCCCTCCGGTTCATAAAACGTGGAAACGAGCTGGTGAAGATTGACGGTGATTGAACCCGATGCAACCACCTCTTCAGGTTCGGCGCCCACGAGAGCCGCCATTTTTTCACCGATTGTTTCCGATAAATAAAACCACGGATGCTCTCCTTCCGTCCAGCCGTCGATTCCATACGTTTTCCAGGAATCCATGATGCCGAGGAGGGATTGCTCGGCCCGTTTTGAAAGGAGGCCAAGCGAATTACCGTCAAGATAAGTGGTGCTTTCCTTTATGTAAAACTCTTTTCGGAAAGAGGCAAGCGGGTCTTCCCCGTCAAGCTTTTGCGCATATTTTTTACTGTATATCTCCAGGTTTTCACCCATATGTTCTCCTCCTTTGACAGCGCTTTCCTCCATTGTATAAGGATTAGCTCTTTTCTGCCATTATGCCGCAGTTTTTCAGCATTTCCGCCTGAATAACAAAATGGTTTGCTTCTCATACTACATTCGAGGAGGCGATGAGAATGAAAGAACAAATTACAGCAGTACGTAAAAACGGTGATGGCGATATTGTCCAGGTCAAGCTTTCTTCCGGAGAAGTCGTCGATTATAAGCAGGCTCAGCATCTGGCAAAAAATGATAAGATTGAACATGTGAATGTTTTTACAGGCCGTGACGGCGAGGAACATTTGCGGTCTGATGCCGATGGAATTCCTGACAATAATCTGGACAACTTGCCGACTTTTTAACAATCTGTTTGAAAAAACCGCCACGGCGGTTTTTTTTGCAAGACCTGCATAGCCGAAATTTGGCTTTCTTGTCCAAAATAACCGTTCAGTGCCTATAATGTGGGGGCCCATGAACTTATAGGCACTGAATACCTTTTTACGTGTCCGTAATGGTGGAAACCTCGCTTTTATAGGCACGGAATACCCTTTTGCGTGCCCGTAATGTTGGAATCCTCGCTTTTATAGGCACGGGATAACCTTTTGCGTGCCCGTAATGTTGGAACCCTTGCATTTATAGGCACGGAATACCCTTTTGCGTGCCCGTAATGTTGGAATCCTTGCATTTATAGGCACGGGATTCTCTTTTGCGTGCCCAGAATGTTGGAACCCTCGCTTTTATAGGTACGCGTTACCTTTTTGCGTGCCCGTAATGTTGGAATCCTTGCATTTATAGGCACGGGATACCTTTTTGCGTGCCCGTAATGTTGGAATCCTTGCATTTATAGGCACGGGATACCTTTTTGCGTGCCCGTAATGTTGGAATCCTTGCATTATAGGCACGGGATAACCTTTTGCGTGCCCGTAATGTTGGAATCCTTGTATTTATAGGCATGGGATAACCTTTTTCGTGCCCGTAATGTTGGAACCCTCGCTTTTATAGGCACGCGTTACCCTTTTGCGTGCCCATAATGTTGGAACCCTCGCTTTTATAGGCACGCGTTACCCTTTTGCGTGCCCGTAATGTTGGAATCCTCGCTTTTATAGGCACGGAACACCCTTTTACGTGCCCATAATGCAGGGTCCACGAATTTATACGCACGAAAGATTCCGTTTAATGGATCATTTTTACTCTTACACCTAATTTACATGCCTAATCGAATTGCGGCATCTGTCCCATCATAAGACCTCCCCCCATCACCCCGGAATTACAGGTTCCGCCAGCAGTTGTTTTCTATATCACGAATCTCGACATTGTGATGGTGGAAGCCTCTATAGAAATCAACGGCACCATTCACTGCATTTCCTTTTTTTTATAAGGGTAAGACACCGGTTCTTTCCATATGTTAAGTTCGAACAGTTCCTTACTGTTCAACAACTGCACAGGGGTGATTCAGCATGGCAAGGAATAAATTGTTAGTGCCGGGAGCCGAAAATGCAGTCGACCAGATGAAACAAGAAATCGCCGCGGAATTCGGTGTTGAGTTAGGTGCAGACACAACTGCGCGTGCCAACGGATCAGTCGGCGGGGAAATGGTCAAGCGGATGATCAAGTATGCCGAGGAAAACATGCCAAAGCAGCAGTAAGGACTGTTCAAGGGCCGGGAACCATTTTGGTTCCCGGCCACTTATGTACCGGCCCGGCTATTCAGGCTTCCGCAGGATGACCGACTGGAAGTGGAACTTTCCGCCAACGACAGATGCGGGAACCACATTGAAGTATTCAACCGTAAAAAACTCAGAAAGCAAGTCTTTCAACTGTTCATCCTCAAAAAAGGAAAAGAAACGCGCGGGTTTGTACGGGTCCTCTTCCCAGATTCCTTCATGGTCCTTGCCGCCGTATACTCCCATGTAAAAGAGGCCGTCCGGTTTCAACACACGTTTCAAACCTGCCAGCACGCTACGAATTTGAGCTTTCGGCACATGCAGCAAGCAATTCAGCGCCCAGACCGCATCAAGTGACTGTTCCGGAAGATCAATTTCATCAAAGCTCATCACCCTGGCATTGAGCCCTTTGCTGCGGCACAGCTCAACCATTGACGGAGATATATCCGTCGCAAGCACGTCCATTCCCATTTCCTTAAAAAACAAACTGTCCTTGCCAGGGCCCGCTCCAACTTCAAGGAGTGATGTCTTGCCTCTTTCAGCCAGAACCCGGTAAAACACCTCACGCTCCGAACTCTTCCAATCCTGTAGATCGTTTTTCTCCCGTTCGCTTGCATGGTTATCATACGAATCCACGAGTGCATGCTTCAATGCTTCATTAATCATAACGTTACTCCTTTTGTGTACTGTGAACAATTATATCGCAAAAAAGCAGGCGAAAAAACTTCTGTTGAAGTTCCGCCCGCTTATCCGTATCAGCATTTGTCCTTGTCGTCATCCCTCTTCTTTTTGTCATCCTCCTTGCAATCAAAAACAGGAGTTCCGACTGATGAGAAACAACCATCATAAACAGGTGCAGGTTTTGTTGAGACATTCAATTGCTGCTTTTGTAAAACTTTGACCGTAAACTCCACGACCATTTTTTCAAGAAGCCTTGTGAACGTCCCTTCCTCAAACGGGGCATCCGGGCCATCGTGGCATTTTTGGTGGGAAATCACACGGCCCTGGATACGGTTCAGCGCTTCATCGTATTCCACGAAGGTGGCCGAACCGGTCAGTTCACAGTATGGCAATTCGTTGAATGATTCAATTGAATGCATGTCGTGTTCCGACAGATCGTTTGCAAGCAGTTTATCCTTGCCTGGGAATCCAGCCGGAAGCGGCATATCTTTCAAATAACCAAATTCGGTTTCCGTGTTCCCTCTTAAAACGGCAGGCGGATTGATGAATTCTTTGATTTCGACTGTTTCGCTGAACGGAATATCGACCGTCAGTGACCGGATGTTTGAAGTAACGCTTTTTTCCGTAGCGGAAGTCGGAGTTGCATACTGAATATTTTTGCGTACAAACCCTCTGATGAAAAGCTTATTGGTGGGATAAAGCAGCCGACATTGGGTAAGCTTCAGGCGTTTCTTCACTTTTTTGATTTCCAGGACTGGCTCAGGAAATGTGATTTCCTGCTCAATATCTACTTGAACTTTCGGTTCAGCCAAAACGACAGGGATTTTAACCAGGGTCATATCAAGCGTCTCTCCTTTACAATTGGGTACGGTTACAGGATATTCACCAGGTCATGAAAAGGGAATAGACGAAAAACCACTTCTTGTGATGAATAACGGTGTGTCTGAAATGAAACTTGCAACGTTTCTTAAACCGGTTAATCTGAGCAACTGTAAACCAATTTACTTGCAGCGTGTGCCTTAACCCTTTTGACCGGCACTTAACAGGACTTTTACAGCATTCATGAAAACGCGCCGACTGGCGAGCCTTTAGGCGAAAACCAAGGTGCAGCTGCCCATATTTTATACTTAAAACGGTAACTGCTCCGCAACATTTCCTTGCTGGCAATTTCGCTCTTGTACAATAAAAAAAGCCTGCAAAATGCAGGCTTTTTCATGAGGAACCAATGCCCTCTTTCTTGAATAGCTTAATATTAAAGAAGGGGGCTATCAGTCATAGTAGCGGTCACATGAAGGGTCGATCCAGACCTTTTTGCACCTGGACTTCGGCTTACAGTCCTTTCTGCGTTTCTTGCCATAATGGTGGTCGCATTTGTCTTTCTTGTCATGGTAGTCGCATTTGTCCCTCTTGTCATGGTAGTCGCATTTGTCCCTCTTGTCATGGTGGTCACATTTGTCTTTCTTGTCACAGTGGTCATATCCATTATAGCCGTAATGGACGGATTTCTTCCGTTTTGGCTTGCGGGCATTTTCATCGTGACCGTCTTTCATGTCGCAGCAGTGATAACCATAGCCGGTACGGTCGTGTTTCTTGCATTGATTGTAATGCGGATATGGCATATCATCGTTGTTGCCGTTGTCTTCCTCTCCAACATTGATCTGTTGCAGCTGAAGTACTTTCACAGTGAAGTTGACAACCATTTTTTCAATGATTGTAGTGAATGTGCCTTCTTCAAACGGTGCATCAATTTCATCACCGTCTGGGCCGATTACGACTCCCTGTGTACGGTCAAGTGCTTCGTCGTATTCCACAAATCTTGCAGTCCCTGTCAGTTCACAATAAGGCAGTTCATTAAATGACTCTTCATATACAACGTCAAACTCTGACAGGTCGTTTGCCATCAGAGTGTCCTTTGACGAGAACCCGGTCGCAGGCAGTGGCGTATTGCGCAAAAAACCGAATTCGTTCGACTGGTTGAAGCCCAGCATTGCAGGCATGTTGATGAATTCATCCACATCCACATCTTCTGTGAAAGGAATATCAACCGTAAACGAACGGATATTTGAAGTGACAGTTCCATCGTCACCGACAACCGGTGTTGCATACTGGATGTTTTTCCGTATAAATCCCATCAGCAAGATGGTATTTGTTGGAAGCATCAAACGGCATTGGGTCAATTTGAGACGTTTTTTAACTTTCTTGATCTCGAGAACAGGTTCCGGAAAGACGATTTCTTCATCAATTGTGAAGCTTACGTCCTGTTCTGCAAGTACCACAGGGATTTTTGACAGTGGCATCTTGAACATCCTCTCCTTTTTGTAATTGGTGTTACGATAACAGGTTATTCAACCTGTACAAAAAGGAGTGGACGAACGTATCAGCACAAGCATACATTTTTCAAATCCGGACAAGTCAATCTCCAGTATTATTCACCCAAATAGTCCATTTCCAGTTCCCTATGCTCTGCGCTGCCTTCATTCTTCCTGACATAATAAACTTTTGCATCCGGCCTGGAGCTGACCGATTTCACTGGGTCCGTCCCGATGAAATGGAGGGCTGCACAGTCATCCGCAGCATAACCAGGACGCATCCGCCCTTCCGCGATCAAATTTCCAAAGACCGGACGCCGGTATTCCTCACCGTCATAATGAGGACAATGGCTTCCCGGCAGGAAACCCAGCGCTTCCATCGGTTCAAGTTCGTCACCAAAAGAGTCGGTCACTCCTTCTTCAAACCAGCAGATCGAACCTGCGCTTAATCCGGTAAGAACGATGCCTTTTTCCCATGCTCTTTTCAGAATCCGATCGACGCCCCACTCTTTCCAGAGGACAAGCATATTGATTGTATTGCCGCCTCCGACATAAATGATGTCCTTGCTGAGCAGGAACCCTTCCAAATCACGGGTGTGAGGCTTGAATAACGATAAGTGTGACGGCTCGCATTCAAGCTTTTTGAAGGCGTCATAAAAGCGGTTGATATAGCTTTCCGCATCACCGCTTGCCGTAGGCAGGAAGCATACTTTCGGCTTTTGTGCCGGCGACTGCTCCAGTACATATTGATCGAGCAGCGGATTGTCAGGTTCCATCGAAAACCCTCCGCCGCCCATGGCAATAATCTGTTTCATCCTTCTTCCTCCCCACTCGCGTTTTCAGATAAAAAAACGTGTACCGCTTCATTAAATGCCTTTTTCTCCTCCAAGAACGGATAATGATTGCTTTTTTCAAAAATGACCAGCTCAGAACCCGGCATCCTCTGGTGCATTTCAATTGAATAGGAAATCGGGCACTGGACGTCATGGCGGCCGCACAAAATCAGCGTTTTTGCAGTGATGCGAGGAAGCTGCTCAGTTATCCCGAACAGCAAAACCTCTCTTGCGAAAAAATTCATCCGGACTGCAGACATTTTTTTCTGGATTGCCGGATCAAAAAGATCACTGTAATTGTCAGGCTCGTACAGCGACAGCTTTGTCCGTTCCGCTGCCAGCTTCTTACGTTGTTCGGCTGTCAGGCCCAGATTTTTCAGTTCTTCAATCAGTTGCTGCATTTTTTCATATTGTGAATGCGCCGGGTGATATATGCACTCTGGTGATGAGGATGCATATTCTCGTGCGGCTGCACCTGTGATGATCAAGGCGCTGAGTGATACAGAAGCATGGATCCCGTACACCAGTCCAAGCATGCCGCCTGTTGAATGGCCGGCGAAAATCCACCTTTCATAGCCGAGTGCTTCCCGTATCGCCTCCAAATCAAATACCGTTTCAATCATCCCCAGCTGGAACGGTTCGGCAGCCTTCTCAGATCGGCCCGCTTCCCGCAAATTGACGAGAATGACATGATGATCAGGCGTGAACTGTTCCGCATAATGATCTCCCGACTCGTTGAACTCCGAATAAAGGTGCGTGACACAAAGCGGTGTTCCTTCACCTTTTGTGAAAATTTCAAAGTTTCCTCTATTTGTACGTATAATGTTCTGTTTCCATCCGGGCATGTGTTCTCCCCCTCTTCAAGTAATACGAATGGTTCTTGTGTTTTTGAGCGTATATCCTTGTTAATACGTTAAAAAGGGGAGGATTTCCTGTTTTCCGGCCAGCCTTTCAATATGATCTACACCAGCACACCTAGATCCTCACAGAAAAACCGGAAATCCGTGCGTTGAAAAACAAACTGGACAATAGACTTTTTTGAGCTTTCATTTAAAATACTGATTAAAGACAAAATCACCGCAGATTCACTTCTTTTTTTATAAAAAGACAATCTATTTTCTTACATGCTCCCCGCGTTTCACGCCGGATAACCATTTTTTCACACCATACCGGACCCCTTTCGCGCCGTATCCATACAGCTGAATTGCGAGGGAGTCCTTTTCACGCGGAATTCCGTGTTTTACATGCCAAACCTAACACGTTTCACGCGCAATTTCGCGTATTTCACGCCGTATAGCCCCGGTTTCGCACCGGGTAGCCTGTTTCACGCCGCAACTCACAGTTTTCACGCCAAACCGCCGGCCAAACTGCCGAATATCACAGCCCACCCCATAAAAAGCGGGCCGCTCCACGCGGCCCGCCCTATAATCACTCTTTTTCTTTTTTCAATTCAAGTGCTTTAACCAGTTCCTGTCCCATCAGCTCGGAGGAAAACGGGTCGCGGCTGGTCACAATCTGATCGTCTGCCCATACGGCAAATCCGGCCTTTTCCAGATCGCCCTGCTGATACTCGGCGATTTCCCTCATTTCCTGTTCAAGGCTGAACGGCAGGATATCGAGCAATCCTTCCGGTTCGATTTCGTCCGGATAACCGGTTACTTTTTTGCCGGCAATGATGCTTTTGCCATCAGGCCGTTTTGTCCATAGAAGCGGAGCCGGACCGTGGCATTCTGCAGCAACAATGCCGCCGTTATCATAAATTTTGTTGATGATTTTGTGCAAGTCTTCATTTTTCGCAAGGTCATACATTGCGCCATGGCCGCCGACAACCAGTACGACATCGTACTCATCGGGCTTGATTGATGATAATTTTTCCGTTTTATCGGCCCTTCCCGATTCATACAAAGCAGTATATTTCCCGGTTGGATCATAATCTTCAGATATGCTCATTTTATCTATTTGCGGTTTGCCGCCCTCAGGGGAAGCGAGTGTAAGGTGATGATCTGCTTCAAGAAGCAAATTCCACGGGGCAAAAAGCTCTTCAGCCCACCAGCCTGTTTCATAGTTGTTTTCTTCGTCTGTATGGCCGCTTGATAATACGGCTAACACTTTTGCCATAAATATCCCTCCCGTAAAGTGTTTTGGAAACAAAGAAGTTTCATATAAAAACTTCTCTTTTCGGGATTTCCTTTTTCACGGAAGAATAAACGTAAAGGCACCTGTATTCTAAAATGATACTATCAGTAAAGGCCAGGTACTCGGCTCGCAAAAATCGGCACTTCTTTCCTCACTTCGGGTACCTGATCGAATGATACATCTGCCGCCAGCGTCTCTTCCTCTGTCTCGGTGCCTTCCCTGATTACCGTCCCCCACGGATCGATGACCATGGACGTACCGGCAAATGCCACGCCATTATACGATCCGATCCGATTGCACGATAAAACATACATCTGGTTTTCAATCGCCCGTGCAATTTGCAGTGCTCTCCAGTGTTCCCGCCTTGCAGCCGGCCATTCCGCAACGATGTGTAACACTTGGGCCCCTTCAAGAGCAAGCTTGCGGGCGAGTTCCGGAAACCGAAGATCATAACAGATGATCAACCCCATCTTCACGCCATCAAGTTCGAATATCTCAACCTTCTCTTTTCCGCCTTCAAGGTAATGATCCTCATTCAGCATTGGAACAAGGTGAATCTTGTCGTAGCTGTATACGACATTTCCGGTGCGGTCAATCACCATCGCAGTATTATAAAACTTTTCCTCTTTGCGGTTAGCAATCGACCCGCCAATAATATTCACTCCATATTTCCGGGCCAAATCCTGTAAAAAAGAGGTGGTCGGCTCTCCTTCCCGGTCGGCAACTTGACCGAGTTCAGGCAGCGTATAAGCGGTTGTCCACATTTCCGGCAGCACCAGTAAATCAGGCTGTTCCTCATTTGCAACCCGGCCAGCCCACGCTTTCACTTTATTCCGGTTTGCCTCTGGATTCATTGGCACGATATCCATTTGATATATCGCTGCTTTCAACTAAAACACCTCCAAAATACCATCCTTTACTGTACTTCTCTTTACATATCATTTTCCCTTCTAACAGTTTTCACAACCCCCGTTATCGTTCAAGTCAAAAAAACCGCCTCTCCAGACGGAAAGACGGTAACTCCACGATCACGTTGTGTGGCTGACGGGCTTGCTGCGCGCCGTATCCATGCTTTTTCCTTCAAGCAGCGTCAAAATGATCGTCAGGACAAAAAAGATGCTTGAAATTTTAAACAAAACGGCGATATCAACAAACTGGGCGACAACACCAAAAATCAGGCTGCTCAAGCCGATGCCGAGATCGATGGATGAAAAAAACATCCCATTGGCGACGCCCCTGCGCTTCATCGGCGTCATGGAAAGCGTCCACGATTGCAGAGTCGGAATGAGCGATCCGAAACCGATTCCGAAAAGAATCCCCGAAACGGCAATGAGCACACCGGAAGTTGCAAATGACAGGACCCACATGCCGACAAATGAAAGGGATGCACAGAAAATCACCAATCCTTTCGGCCCGTTTCTGTCGAACCACCTTCCGGCGATCGGCCTGGATACGGTGGCCATAACTGCGTTGAACAAGTAGAAAAGGAAAATATTATCGATGCCGCGCTCTTCCCCGAAAATCACGATAAAGGTCACGATCGTACCGTAGCCAAACGTCGCCATCATCGTGACAACAGACGGGTACCAGCTTGATTTCTCGACAAGTGAACCAATATAGGAAAACTTGAGGTCTTCTTTGTTTGTCTCTTTCACCTCTTCAGGTGTATGATATTTGCCGACTGCCAGCAGAGTGAGAGCTACGGCTCCCAGAATCCCCGACACCATAATCAGTTTGGAGAATGTGGTCTGCTGGAAAAGAAAGATTCCAAGGCTCGGCGCAATGATCATCCCGATCGTAATCGAAAGCCCATAATACCCCATACCTTCTCCAAGTCTTGAATTCGGCACGACATCAACTGCTGCCGTACCGTTAACCGTAGTCGACCAGCCCCAGGCAAGGCCGTGGATAAGCCGGAAAACGAGAAAAATGAAAACGACTTGCGTTACCGGATAGATGACCGTAATTGCCAGCAGCGAAGCGGCCCCGATGACAACAAGCGGCTTTCGGTGTTTGTATTCAAGCATATGTCCGATAAACGGGCGGCTCAGTACCGCTCCGACTGAAAATAATGTCGTGACCAGCCCAATTTCCAGGCCGGAAGCGCCAATCGATTTAATATATGGCGGCAGTGTAGGAATCAGCATCTGAAAGCTCATGAACAAGAATAAATTGCCGATCATCAGCATGATGAACGGTTTTGTCCACAGCTGATCTTTCGGTTCCAATCTCATGCTTTTTCCCTTCCTTTCTCTTATACGAAATCTATTGAAGCAGCTGCTTTCCATTCTGTCAGCATGGAAGGCAGAAAAAAAAAGAACCTCCAGTTAAAAAGACACAAAGGTTCGCATACACTACATCTTTAACACAACTACCATACCACGGTGAAACCGGAATAAACCACTCCGGATTATAAACACTTGTATTTCTTTCGGATTCCTAAATATTATCACATGGAAGGGGAAAAAGAAACATAATTTTCAGGCTGGTGTTATGTAGAATGTACAGGGGAAAGGCATGGAAGATTGTTGGCCGTGCCTATAATCGGAGCTGTACGTTCTTTATAGGCATGTAAGACTGGTTCCCGTGCCTATAATCAGAGTTGGGCCTTCTTTATAGGCACGCTAGCCTCTTTTCCGTGCCTATATTCAGAGCTGTACCTGCATTATAGGCACGCTAACCTCTTTCTCGTGCCTATAATCAGAGCTGTACCTGCATTATAGGCACGCTAACCTCTTTCTCGTGCCTATAATCAGAGCTGTACCTGCATTATAGGCACGCTAACCTGTTTCTCGTGCCTATAATTAGAGCTGAACCTTCATTATAGGCACGCTTGCCTCCTTCTCGTGCCTATGATCGGAGTTGTATCTTCATTACAGGCACTGAACATCTATTCAGTGCGGATAATCAGTGCTGAACCTGCATTACAGGTACTGAACCAGCATTCAGTGCCTATAATCGCTCGAATGGACAAAATATAGGGCACTGAATCCTGTTTTCCCTGCACCTATCATACATATACTGCCTTTCCTCTCTGAGTTGAACCCGGTTTGCCACAGAATCCCTAGCTTTTACTATAGTCCCGGAGAATTATTGCCTGTTCCTGTCCAGTTTCCGCGTTTTACTGTCCAAATCGTCTCTCAACACCCCTCCCCAACCCCACTCCCAATTATCCAACTATAAATTCTCCAGCACGCTAAACAATAAAAAAGGCAAGCTGCTTTTTGAGCGCTCGCCTTCATCTTTTATCATTATTAACTTTCAACAGTATCCGCATCAGCCGGAAGCTTCAGCGGCTGGGGCTCAATCAATTCCCCTGTCATAATATCCTGGACCGGCACTGCTTCCGTGGTCCAGCTCAGCGGAGGGGCCGCTCCCCAGAATGTCGCCCGCTGCGGGTCATCCAGGTGCCATTTCACCGGATCCCAGTCCGGATCGTTTGTAAAATAATCGCCAGTATATAATTCAAGACGGTTTCCATCCGGATCTCTCACATAGACAAAGAATGCATTGGACGTGCCGTGCCGGCCCGGCGTCCTTTCAATGTTCGCCGAGAAGCCGGCGGCCGCCAGGTGATCGCATGCATCAAGGATCGACTTGGCATCATCCATCCAAAAGCCGACGTGATGAAAGCGCGGGCCTTTTTCACTGATCAAGGCCAGATCATGCACACTCGGTTTGCGGTGCATCCACGCTGCCCACATCCGTTCTCCCTCTCCGTATCCGGTTACCGTATATTCGGAAGTACGGAAACCGAGGTTGTCGGCATACCAGTCATATAACGTGTTAATGTCTGTGATCAAGCAGTTTGCATGGTCGATTCTTTTGATTTTCGTATTGCCCTGCAAATGGAACTTTTGCAGCATTCTTTCCGCCTTATCCATTTCGTAAAAAAATTCAACCGGCAGTCCTCCGGGATCCTGAATGCGGAGGGCCCGGCCCTGGCCCCGTTCTTCTCCTGGCTTTATCCATTTTTTCGCTACACCGAGCTTGCTGAACATTTTATCCAGTTCATCCAGATCCTCATCGGCACTTACCCGATATGATATATGGTTGAGGCTGGCCTGCTCCCCTTTTGTCAGGACAAGGCAATGATGGTTTGCATCCTCAAGGGCACGTAGATAGAGATGGCGATCATCCGATTCTGTAACGATCAACCCAAGTCCGTCGACATAAAATTCCTTTGCGCGTTCCAAATCGGTAACTGTCACTTCCGCGTGATGAAGCCTGACGATATCAAATGGTTTCTTTTCCATCCGTTTGCTCCTTCCTTATGAAATGATCCATCCGCTCTATGCCTTGATCGCCGATATGCCTGACCGCTTTTTAGCCCGCTCCAGGAATGCCTGGATATGCTGTTTGTACGGCTCCTTGTTGTACTGATCATAATAAATATTGGACATGCGTACAGGATCGCCGAAGAAGTAGTATTCGTAGAGGACCTGACGGTTTCCAAAGGCACTGATCGCGACATCCCAGGCCAGGCGGAACAACTGCACCCGTTCATATCCATCTATATTTGCCCCTTGCATGTATCTATGCATTAACGGCCCGATCTCCTCGTTTTCGAAGTCTTGATGGGTCGGAATGGCCATCAGTCCCGAAGCGCCAAGTGTCCGGACAATTTCTACCAGACGCGGGTACATTTTCGGGTACCAGTTTCTTGCAGCATCCAGCGGAGCAAAATCCGGCGTCATATTTCCGTATTGATCGATTGCGGCATTATGTTCAGCCCGGTACAGATGTGACTTCATCACCTCGAGCGTGACCATTACTTCGGACGCCTTTTCTTTAACATGCTGGAACCTTTCGATGCCGATTGCGTCAATGATGCTCAAAATCACGCCAAGGACAAATTCCGTTTTGGCGACATTTTTGGCAATGACCTGGTGGGACATATGGACAACTGCATTCGTTTCGCGGTATGTGCGGTTGCAGACATCGGAGTTTTCCGCCACAAAGACGCGCTCCCATGGAATGAAGGCGTTATCGAAGACGACGATCGCATCGCTTTCATCGAACTGGGCGCCAAGGGGGTGCTCCCACTGATTCCGGCCGTAATCAAATGATTCACGTGAATAGAAGTTGACGCCAGGTGTATTGTTGGCAACACCGAATGCAACTGAATACGGATCATCCTGAGAAGATGCTTTGTTTAACGTCGACGGAAATACAACAAGCTCATCTGTGATGCCGCCCAGTGTTGCAAGCAGCCGGCAGCCCGACACGTATATGCCGTCGAGATCCTTTTTCACAATCCTCGCAGAGACATACGGATCCTTTTGTTCATGCTGTGCTTTTGAGCGGTTTACCTGGGGATGGATAAGCGTATGGGTGAGACTTAAATCTTTTTCACGGCACATTTCATAGTAATTCCGGGCGTTGGCTCCGAAATCGATGCCGTCTTTATTGGCCTTGCTGAAAAAGTCACCAGCGGTTCCGAATGCCATCAGGCTCGTGTTGATGTAGTCAGGTGAGCGGCCCATCATCCCGCCTGTATGGCCGGCCCATTCCGACACCATCTCCCGGCGGGCAATGAGGTCCTCTTTTGATTTCGGCGCGATAAAAGACAGTCCGACAGGGTCGCCTGTAACAGGTGATGTATAAAGCATCTTGTCGGCCTTTTCATGTTGAAGATCATAAAGTTCGGCAACGGACTGCACCACATTTTTAAAAGATGGGTGTTCTGTCACATCGTCTATTTTCTGCCCGTCAATATAGACATTGTTCTTCGCTTTCTTTAGACCTTCAATATATTGCTGGCCTGTTCGTGCTCCCATTCTGAATTCCCCCTTCAAAATAATCAAACAGAATATTCAAACAAATGATTCCGCATCAATTCCTGTTCCAGACAACCAGTTTCATTTCCATCATTTCTTCCATGGCATACTTGATGCCTTCCCGCCCCATTCCGCTTTGCTTGACGCCTCCATATGGCATCTGGTCAACCCGGAACGTCGGAATATCATTGATCATGACGCCGCCGACATGCAGCTGTTCAGCCGCATCCAGCGCTGTCGGAACGTGATCTGTGTAGATGCCGGCCTGCAGGCCGTATGGGGAGTCATTCACAAGATTGATAGCCTCCTTGACGCTTCCGACCGAGTTGATCAGGACGATCGGCGCAAAAACCTCCTGGCAGGACACTTTCAAATCCTTGTCGGCATCGAGGATGACTGTCGGCTCAAGCATCTGTCCGTCAGTTTTCCCGCCCGCTGCAACCTTCGCCCCGTGCTGTTCCGCTTCTTTTATCCAATCGAGCGTCCGCTCCACATCGCCGCTGGTGATTAATGCGGACAGGTCGGTTTGTTCACTTAATGGATCGCCTGTTTTCATTTTCCGAGTTTCTTCAATAAATGCGTCAACGAATGGTTTATAAATCTCCTCATGTACGTAGACGCGCTGCAAGGAAATGCAAACCTGCCCCTGGAAGGCGAATGCGCCAGTGACACACCTGTTGATGATCTTCGGAATGTCGGCATGCTTATCGACGATCACCGCCGAGTTGGATCCCAGTTCGAGCAGAACCCGCTTCAAACCGGCTTTGTTGCGGATGCCGATCCCGACTGCAGGGCTGCCGGTAAAGGTGATGACATTGACCCTTGAATCCGTGACAATCTTATCGCCGACTGTCCTTCCGCTTCCTGTCACGACATTGAGCGCTCCTGCCGGCAGCCCGGCTTCCTCGAACAAACCGGCAATGAAAAAGGCGGACAGCGGTGTTTGGGAGGCCGGTTTCAATACGACACTGTTTCCTGAAGCAAATGCAGGTCCCAGCTTATGGGCAACAAGGTTCATCGGAAAGTTGAACGGGGTGATGGCCCCGACGACACCGAGCGGTTCATAATCCGTGTATGCAATCCGGCCGGTCCCGCCCGCTGCTGCATCCATGCGGATCGTTTCACCGTGGATGCGTTTGGCTTCTTCCGACGAAAATTTATACGTTTCGATTGTCCTGGCAATTTCTCCGCGTGCTGTTTTGATTGGTTTTGCCGCTTCCTCTGCAATAATGGCAGCCGCTTCCTCTTTTCTCTCCTCAAGTAGATCAGCCACTTTTTCAAGGATCGCCGCCCGCTGATAAGCTGGAAGCCCTTTCATTTTTTCCTTTGCCTCGTAGGCAGCGGCAATGGCCCGGTCTGTTTCCTCTTCTGAGGCAGCAGGGATTTCGGCAAGCACTTCACCGGAATAAGGCGCGGTAAGTTCCCGGTATTCCGTACTTTCAATCCAGCTGCCGCCAATGAATAGCTTTTTTTTCACTTCAGCACCTCACCATCAAAAATAGTCCATTATTTCATTAACGCTTTATACACTTCATCATCAAGCTTCTTTGCTTTTTCCGGGTTATAGGTCTTTACGAATTGGGGCACCTGCGTGATCTTCGCACCCCAGAACATGCTTTCAAACACCTGGCTCACTTTCACTTCCACTTTGGTAAGCTTCAAGGAAACACCCGGCATCGGCTCTTCAAGAATGCTCGCTTTCCCTTTTATGGAATAAACGGTTTCACCTGCAATGACAGTAAGGATAACATTTGGGTTATGCCTGATATTTTCCAGCATCCTGGACTGGGTTGTCACACTGAAACGGACATGTTCACTGTCCGCCGGCTTCACCCACGAGATGGCAGTGAGATTTGGCACAGGCTCTGATGCATCAATTGTCGATAACAGCACCAGGTTTTCGTTTTCCAGAAACTCGGTCAATTCATCCGTTAACGTGGTCAACGGGTCTGTTTTCGGCAAATTCATCTTCCTTCCATTCTTTTATTTCCTTACGGACAGCATTTTTTTTGGACTGCTTTTTCCCGAAATAGGCCTCCTGGACGCGCGGGTCTGTCAGCAGCTCTTTTGCAGTCCCATTTATGAAGATTTCGCCGCGCTCGAGGACGCTTGCCCTGTCTGCGATGGCTAAAGCTGCCCTTACGTTTTGTTCCACAAGGATGATGGTGGTTCCGCGTTCTTTACAGAGGCTCCTCAGGACGTTCATAATATCCTTTACGATCAGGGGAGCGAGGCCGAGTGAAGGTTCATCAAGCATCAGGAGTTTTGGCTGTGCCATAATCCCCCTGCCGATGGCAAGCATTTGCTGTTCCCCGCCTGATAAAAGACCTCCTGGCCGGTCAAGCATCTGCGCCAGCCTCGGAAAAATGTCCAGAACCGTCTGCATGTCGCGTTTCACGGTCGCTTTATCCTTTTTGTAGCGGTGGAACGCACCCAGCATCAAATTGTCCTGAACGGAGATTGAGTCAAATATTTGCCTTCTTTCAGGAACAAGGCTGATACCGTTTGCGACCGTCTCCCTGACACCTTTATTCGCAAGCTCCTTGCCCTTTAACCTGATGCTTCCGTGCCTTGCTTCGTAAACGCCGGAAAGGGTGCCGAGCAATGTGCTCTTGCCTGCTCCGTTAGAGCCGACAATGCTGTACAGCTCACCTTCCTCCAGTTCAAAACTGACACCTTTCAGGACATGAAGATAGCCATGGTAAGTATGCAGGCCTTCAACTTTAAGCATGGACAATCTCCTCTCTCTCGTCACCGAGATATGCCTTAATGACAGCAGCATTTTGATAAATCTCTTCCGGCGTCCCACTCCCGATCTGGATGCCGTTATCAAGGACAAGGATCCGGTCAGAGATTGCCATGACCGTTTCGATGTCATGTTCCACGAACATGAAGGTCATGCCCTTTTGCTTCATAAGCAAAATGACATCGACAAGCCGTTCTGTTTCCTGGGCATTCAACCCTGCCATCGGCTCGTCAAGCAAAATCATGGCCGGATCAGAAGCGGATGCCCTGGCAATTTCAAGCAGTCGCTGATTCCCATATGGAAGGGTTTCCGCTTTTTCATAAGCAAGATGGGCAATGCCCACCTGTTCCAGGCACTTCAGCGCAAGCTCCGCCGTCTTCCTTTCTTCCCTGAAAACGCCGGGAAGCCTGAATCCTGCCCCAAGAAGCCCCGTTTTCAAACGGATATGGGCTCCTGTCATGACATTTTCGATGACAGACATATTTTTGAAAATTTCAAGATTCTGAAATGTGCGGGTGATCCCGGCACGCGCAATGCGATAAGGCGGCTGTCCAGTTATGTTTTTACCTTGAAACCGTATGCTCCCGGATGTACTCGGCAGAACGCCGGAAATCATATTCAGAAGCGTTGTCTTGCCTGCTCCGTTCGGCCCGATCACAGCAAAGATTTCACCCTGTTCCACCTTAAAAGACGTATTGTTGACAGCGAGTACTCCGCCAAATTGTTTGGTCAGGTTCTCCACATGCAAGAATGGGGCGCTCATTGTTTTCCACCCCCTGAATTGATTTGTTCCCTGGCTGCCGCTGCATCCTGAATAGGCGGCTTTCTGTCAGGTTTAAGTCTTGACGCCAGCTTTGAGAAGGTCGGCATCAGGCCGTTCGGCATGTATATCAGCGTCACGACAAGCAAAAGGCCGAAGAAAACGATCTCAAACTCCCCGCCTGCACTCGGATAAATAAGCGGTATCGTGCTTTTCAGCACCTCGCTCAGCATGACAAACACAAACGCGCCGATGACCGCACCCCAGATGCTGCTCACTCCTCCGATCACAACCATGATCAGAAAATAAATCGATGTCATCGCATCGAACAACTGCGGATTGATGAACGTGACGTAATGTGCATATAAACTGCCTGAAACCGAAGCAAATACTGCACTCAGCACAAAGACCTGTAGTTTGTTTTTCATGATGTTGATTCCAAGTGCATCCGCAGCCACTTCGCTTCCTTCAATAGAGCGCAGCGCCCTTCCGGTTCTCGACTGAATCATGTTGCGCGAAAATAAAAGGGCCGCAATCACAAATGCCCAAACGAGATAAAAATAACGGAAGTCACTGTTCATTTCCAGCGATCCGATATTGAGTACAGGAATGCCGAAAAAACCATTCATTCCGCCTGTCAACTCACGAAGTTCCTTAAAAGCGGTGTACATGATGACACCAAATCCCAGTGTCGCCAGTGCCAGATAGTGCCCTTTCAGCTTGAATGTCGGGATGCCGACAATGAAGGCAATCAGGCTGGAAAGCACGGCACCGGCAGCCATCCCGAGCCATGGCGAGAGGCCGTATGTTCCGCTGATGACAGCGGACATGTAGGCCCCGATTCCGTAAAATGCAGCATGGCCGAGGGAAATTTGGCCGGCATAGCCCATCAGAAGGCTGAGGCCGACAGCGACAAGCGAGTAAAATCCAATGACAATGAACATGCTCAACAGGTAGTTGGACTGGGCAGCAAGCGGTATCGCAAAGATAACCGCGGCAAATAGGAGAGGGCCAAGCAAGCTTCTGTTATACACTCTTCCAAGATTGTTGTCTTTCACGCCATCTCCCCCTTTTACACCCGTTTTCCAGTGGCTTTTGCAAACAATCCGTTAGGCATGAAGAAAAGAATCAGGAGCAGCAGACCGAAACTTACGGCATCTTTCATGCCTGAAGACCATAGTCCTTCAGTGAAGGCTTCCAAAATGCCGATGAGAAATGCTCCGATGACGGCTGCCGGCGCATTTGTAAGGCCGCCGATGACCGCTGCAACAAACGCCTTCATTCCGAGCATCATCCCCATGCTGTAGGAAGCACCTGAAATCGGGGCAATGATAATGCCCGCGATTGCACCGACTCCGGCGCTGATTGCAATGGTGATCAATGACATTTTCTCAGGATTGATCCCCATCAGCCTGGCAGCAAACTTATTGACGACACATGCTGTAAGAGCTTTCCCAAGATAGGTCTTATCGAAAAAGTATCCCATGATGAACACGCTGATGAGCGAAATGCCGATAGCCCAGATGCTCTGTGGGAGCAGAACCGCCTGAAGGATGGTGATCGGCTCATTTTTTGTAAAAGGCTGCAGGGACTGAGGCTGGGTTCCCCAGATTAAAATCGCAACCCCTCTTAATGCAATTGACACACCAATTGTAATAATGATCAATGTCGGAACGGACGAACCTCTTGCCGGGTAAATCGCTGTCCGTTCAAACAATGCTCCTACAGCCGAGACGATCAATACAGCAAGGATGACGGCTGCCAAAAGCGGCAGCCCCATCCCTGTAAGGGAAATGCTGATCAATGCACCTAGCATCGCAAATTCCCCCTGGGCGAAGTTAAGCACCCCTGTCACGTTGTAGGTGACGACAAATCCGATGGCGATCAGAGCATAGATGCTTCCGATCGTCATTCCTGAAAACAGCAATTGTATAATCTGGCTGAGTACTTCCACAATCCCTCCCCCTTATTCTTTAATAGTCCAGTTACCGTCCTTGACTTCAATCATGATAAGGGAATCACTGCCAAGCCCGTTATGGTCATCCGCACTCATATTGAAGACACCGCTGATGCCGACAAAGTCCGTTGTGTTTTCGAGGGCTTTTTTAATCGCCTCACGATCTTCTCCGCCTTCTTCAATCGCCTGCTTCAGCACCTGGATTCCGTCCCATGCATGGCCTGCGAACGCACTTGCCGGATAACCGAATTTCTCTTCAAAGTCATCTTTGAACGTTGTGATCGTCTCTTTTTGCTTGTCTGAGTCAGCAAGCTGGTCCGCTACAAGGATTCTTCCGGCCGGGAAAACAACCCCTTCCGCCGCATCTCCGGCAAGCTCCAGGAACTTTGAGGAAGCGATGCCGTGGCTTTCAACAACCGGAATATCCATGTTCAGTTCATGGATGTTTTTTGTGACAACAGCTGATTCCTGTGCCGTTCCCCAGACGATTACCGCATCAGGGTTCGCCTTCTTAACCCTTGTCAGCATGGCTTTGGCATCGTTGACCGTCGCTTCAAATTCCTCTTCAATTACGGCTTCAACGCCATAATCCGGAGACAGCTGCATAAATTCCTCATGCCCGCTTGTCCCGAATGAATTTGCTACGTTGAGCCAGGCAACCTTTGTCAGGTTTTCACTTTTCAGGTACTCAAGGACTTTTGGTATGACAACGTCGTCCCCTTGTGCCGTTTTGAATACCCATTCCCTGCTCGATCCGTCTGAAGGATTGTTGATCTGTTTGCTTGCCGCCAGGGAAACGAACGGCACTTTCGCTTTCATTGCCTGCGGAAGCATCGCGAGGGTATTTCCGCTTGTAGTGCCACCCACAATCGCCAGAACCTTGTCCTGTTCAATAAGCTTTTTCATCGAAAGGACCGCTTCATTCTGGTCGGATTTGCTGTCATACGCGATGAGCTCCACTTTTTTGCCGTTTATGCCGCCGGCTTCGTTGATTTGTTCAGCCAGCATTTTGGCGGTGTCCATCTCCCCTTTGCCAAGCGGGGCCGCTCCTCCGGAAGCAGCAAAAATGCCCCCTATTTTAATGACATCTTCTCCTCCGCCGCCTCCTGTTGATGCAGTTTTCGTTTTAGTTTCAGAACCGCATGCTGCCAGAGCGATAATCAAAAGGATGCTCATCAGTACAACTGTTACCTTTTTCATTCGTTCTCCCCCTTCTCCTTTATAAAAGATTGCTCTGTTAAGCTTAATGTTGATAACAGCGGTCAATATCGCCGTATTCAGTGCGGGCCTCCCTTATACTCCGGGACCTTGATTTGCCCGCTCTTCCGCCGAAGAACTGCCGCTTTGACTCCAATTTCCGATTTGAAAACCTGCATTGAATTAACACAGCCCTCAAATTATGCTTGAACTGCCTGTTTACCAGGCAGTTCTGTAAAATCCGGCAATCGGTCGACCCACTCCAAACGTATTGTGCTGCCAATCACCCTGTCCGGCATAGCCGGAACCAGAATTGATCCCCTCCCCCTGGTCATTATGCAGACACCTGGCTGATTTACGCTTCCTATCGATATATTGACACGGTAACGGCCGGGCGGCGGTAAAACAAAATCCTTTCTGAAATCCATCTTAACGATACCCGAACCTGTTCCGAAGCCTGTCATCTTATGCGTGCTGCTGGCCTTCCCTTTTACTTCATAATGTGTTCCAAGAAGCGGCGGAATTTTTGAAACACTGCCGCTCGAAACAAGCTCCCTTATAAGAGTGGAACCGATTTTCCTGCTGCAGCTTTCCACTTTCTCGACAACCGTCACGCCGAATATGCCCTTACCCAATTGCTTCAGAAGCTCCATATCCCCTTTGCCGCCGCGGCCGTATGTAAAATCAAAGCCTGCTGCAACATGCTTGACATTAAGATTTATGATGTATGATTGCACAAACTTCTCCGGGGTAAGAGCACCGAATTGCTTATTAAAGTGAACGGCGTAAAGATAGTCGACTCCCAATTGCTCCATAATGTCTGCCTTCTCTTGAAAAGGTGTCAGATGTTTTCCTGTCTTATCACGCAGCCCCATAACTTCTCGCGGGTGGGGATCAAATGTCATCACAGCAAGCGGCAGCCCTTTATCGTCTGCAATGGCACGGGCTGTATGGATGATCTTCTGATGGCCAAGATGGACTCCGTCAAAAAAGCCGAGAGCCATGACTGCAGGTGTTTTCTCCAAAGTTTCCCGAACCCCGTGCTTCAAAAAAATCGTTTTCACTCAAATCCACCCCCTTCTACATCTGTAAGCCTTTACATTAAAGGCGTCTGCCGCCTGCCGTCATTTAACATGACAGTGTTCGTGTCCATCTTAATTGAAATCTTGCCGGGAGGGAGGCGACCTCCCGGATCACCTTTTATTTACCAAACTGAGGAATGTGATGTTCCCCGAGGGCAACATGGATCACTTTCGGTTCTGTATAAAACTCGAACGCATAATGGCCGCCTTCCCTGCCGATCCCGCTAGCCTTCATTCCTCCGAACGGAATGCGGAGATCCCGGACATTCTGGGCATTGATCCACAGCATGCCGGCTTCGACTGCCTGGGCAACACGGTGGCCCCGCTTCAAGTCATTCGTCCACACATAACCGGCAAGGCCGTATTTTACATCATTAGCCAGCCGGACCACTTCTTCTTCTGTTTCAAATTTAATGACAGCCATTACCGGTCCGAAAATTTCTTCCTGGGCGACTCTCATTTCATTTCTTGCATTCAGGAGCAATGTCGGGCTGACAAAGTTGCCCTGTTTCAGTTCCTCAGGGATATCAGGTGAGAATACTTCACACCCTTCTTCCCGGCCAGTCTCGATATAACCTGACACTTTTGACCGGTGACTCGGATCGATCAGCGGCCCAAGCTGGGTTTCCGGATCCATCGGGTCACCGACTTTAATATTTCTCACCCGCTCTTTCAAGGCGCTGACGAAATCATCATAGATGGATGCCTGAAGGAAAACCCTTGAGTTTGCTGTACATCTTTCACCGTTGAATGAGAACAATCCCCAAACCGCGGCATCAAGGGCCCGGTCGAAATCAGCATCCTCGAATACGATCAGAGGCGATTTCCCGCCAAGTTCCATCGATGTCCGCTTCAGCGTATCAGCTGCATTTTTGATGATGGTCGTGCCGGTTACCGTTTCGCCCGTGAATGAAATCAAACTAACATCAGGATTTCTCACAAGTGCATCGCCAGCCGATTCCCCGAATCCATGCACAACATTGAAAACCCCTGCCGGGAGTCCTGCCCTATCGATGATCTGTGCCAGTTTGTTCGCTGTCAGCGGCGAAAGCTCAGCCGGCTTTAGGATAACGGTGTTTCCGGTTGCCAGGGCAGGCGCCACTTTCCACGTTTCCAGCATGTATGGTGCATTCCATGGTGTGATCAGTCCGGCCACTCCCACCGGTTTATTAATGGTATAGTTCATAAACTCATCATCTACCTGATAGGCTTCACCTACCAATCTCGTTTGGACCATCCTTGCATAGAAGCGGAAGTTTTCCGCAGCACGTGCTGTCATCTTCCTTGTCTGGCTGATCGGAAGACCCGTATCAAGGGCTTCGAGGTATGCAATCTCCTCGACCTCTTCATCAATCAAATCAGCGATTCGATTGATCAGTTTCATCCGTTCCTTCAGCTTCATCGTTCTCCAGGATCCGCTGGTAAACGCTTCGTGTGCAGCCGAAGCTGCCCGCCTGATGTCCTCTCTGCCCCCGCTTGCGACCCGGTTCAGGACTTGATTAGTGAATGGGCTGCGGTTTTCAAACTCTTCACCTGAAACAGAGGCGGTGAATTCTCCGTTAATGTAATGGAGGACATGATCAATTTTCTTGTGCTGCGTAGCTTCCGCTGTTTCCTGTACCGACCTTTCCCCTGCCGTCTTTGATTGTATTTTCAAGTGCACCCACCCCCTCGATTTCAAGTCTTACTTCATCTCCCGGATAAATATGGGACAGCCCTTTAGGAGTGCCGGTTAAAATGATGTCATCAGGCTCAAGTGTCATGAATGAGCTGATGAACTCTATTAAATCAGGAATCTTGTATATGAGATCACGGGTATTTCCTTCTTGTCTCAGTTCGCCGTTAACGAACGTCTTCAACGTGAGATTATCAGGATCAGCCACTTCATCCCTGCTGACCAGATACGGCCCGAGCGGACCGAACGTGTCGTGCCCTTTGGCGCGGACCGGCGGCCGGTAGAAGTTGTTCACAAAGTCACGGACCGTCACGTCATTGGCGATTGTATATCCTCTTACATAATCGTAAGCATCTTCCTTTTTGACATGGCGTCCATGTTTGCCGATCACAACCGCCAGTTCATTTTCATAATGCATATACGTCGCTCCGTCCGGATAATACACATCCGCTTTATGTCCGACAATGGATGAATTGGGCTTGATAAAAAGTACGGGTTCAGCAGGCTTTTCCAGTCCGAGCTCATCTGCATGGTCAGTAAAGTTCAGGGCCAGGCCGATCACTTTATTAGGCTTGACCGGCGGCAGCCACACTTGAATATCGTCTGGATGCCAGCAGTCACCTGACGCAGCTGTCACCTGTTTTCCATCAGCGGAAATGACACCTATCTGTTCTCTTCCTCCAGCAATAAACCGTGCCGTTTTCATAACCTATCGACTCCCCACTTCTGTAGATAATAATCCGTAACTGGTCAGGACCTCCCTGATTTCATCCTGCAGTTCATTTGACGGCAGATCCATCGGCATCCTCAGGCGCGGTTCAATTTTGCCCATCATGCCGAGGGCCGCCTTCAGCGGTGCCGGGTTCGTGTCTTTGAACAATACGTCATTCAGAGGCATGAGATCGTAATGGAGATCCTGGGCCCGCTTCACATCACCTTCAGCCCAGGCGTTATAAACATCAGCAACCCGGCCCGGCAATACATTTGCGGTTGCGCTTATGTATCCGGCTCCTCCTATTGCCAGCATCGGGTAGCACAATAATTCGATCCCTGAGAATAGCAGGAAGTCGCGTCCGCAGTTCAAAAGAACCCGGTTCACATGTTCGAAATCCTTATTGGATTCTTTTACACCGATAATGTTTTCACAGTCTTCATTCAGGCGTGCCAGCGTTTTGACCTCCAGGTTCACAGCAGTCCTGCCGGGAATGTTATAGATGATGATCGGAATATCAACTGCATCAGCAACCGTTTTGAAATGTTTATATAATGCATGCTGGGAAGGCTTGTTGTAATATGGGACGATGACCATCGCTCCATCGGCGCCCATTTCTTTGGCAGCTTTTGTTAGATGCATCGTTTCATCGTGGTTTGTCGAACCCGTTCCAGGGATGACCGGCACCCTGCCGTTAGCAGCCTTGATGGCCGTTTCCATGACCAGTTCCCTTTCCTTTATGGTCAGGGAACTCGGCTCACCGGTTGTACCCGTAACAGAAATGCCGTGGCTGCCGCTCTCGATATGCCAGTTCACCAGGCTTTCCAGCGCAGCGGCATCAACCATACCGTTCTCATCAAATGGTGTAATGATCGGCGCAATCGATCCCCGGAATTGCTCCTTTGCTTTCTCATATGCGTTCATGTAACCTCCACCCTTCTTATTAATTGTTATTTCAATAAAATATTCTAAACTTTAGTAATTTTCAGTTAATTTTAACGAAAAAAAATTGCATTCCTCCCCTACACTGTAGGATATGTCAATTTTGTTTTTCTTTTTTTAAAGGATTCAACCGTGTTCATTTTATGCTGCTTCACAAATCTTTCAATTTCTTCAAATGAAGCATTTTCGGTTAACAATTCGATGATTTTGCCGTGTTCCTTGATGGATTCCCTTGCCCTCGGCGGCACGAATGCAGCACCGGTCCTCCTGATTGAATCAAGTTTTCTGTGCACCTGCTTAATATGTTCCAGCAAATAGCTGTTATCACAATAGGAATACGTCAGCCAGTGGAATTCGCGGTTCAGTTTTCCAAAAGCGGCAAAATCAAAATCATCAAGCGCAATTTTCATCCTTTCATTCATTTTTTTCAATTGAGGGACTTGCTGTTTTGGAAAATGCCGTGCTCCAAGAGCTGTTGCATGCGCGGCTAACACAGACAGTACTGTCAGAGCTTCAAGATATTGATCTTCGTCAATAGGTGTAACGACAGCACCGGAATACTGCTTGTATTCAATCAAATTTTCAGACTCCAGCTGGCGGATGGCTTCACGGATCGGAATTGCGCTCGTGAAAATTTCTTTCGAAAGCTGGTCGATGACGACCCGATGGCCGGGTGCATATGTGCCATCAAGAATTCGTTCTCTAATAATATTGTAAGCGTATTCTTTTTTGGTTAACTTACTCTTGTTCTTCTCCATGACTTCATCATAATTGAAATCATATATGATTTCAATACAAATTTTATAAAAAAATATAGGATTTCATATATTATTGTGCAGCCAACGAATTTTTGCTGGCTCTATTATGGGCGGCTATTGAAATCCGCTGCAGGAACTCGCTTGCACGAATGGGCAAATGCGACCCTGCCTTCGGCCGCATCCACAATGTCTTGTATGCCGAGGGATAGGCGGCGAGTCTTATCAAAGCGCGGCCTCATCTGTCTCTCTGTTAAAGCGCCCTTGCCCGGTTTGAGACGGGAAACGTAGGGCTTGTTCTTGAGAATCCGTCCCAACAACATGTAAAATCAACAACATTCTTTAACATAGCTTTTGTGTTGAAAACATTAAGTGAAACGATACTTTAGGTGGAACGGGCTTTTCTCCCTTCCTTTTTCCTCTTCCGGGTGGTATGTTGGAAATCATATGGTTTAATTTCCTCATTCTTATGGGTACATAATCTTAACCAGCATTCGCAGCAGCAGTTTCCCACAATAACAAGTAGTGATACTCACTGGAGGACAATGATGGATAGCTTTGTGACGGAAAAGATAACAAATGAATGGGACTATTTCCTTGCCAGGGTTTCAGCAAAAAAATTTGCTGATCGGCTTGGCTTTTGTGACGTGAACAAAAGCAAAATTATTCTCTCGGCAGCAGAACTTTCTAAAAACATCCTTGTGCATGCAGAAAAAGGGGAAATCTCCTTTGAAACAATAACAGAACCGGGTAAAAAGGGGATCAAAATATCCGCCTTTGACCAGGGTCCTGGGATTGAAAATATCGACCAGGCGCTTCAAGACGGTTTTTCAACAGCAAACAGTTTAGGATATGGACTCCCTTCCGTGAAGAGGATGATGGATGAGGTGACAATCGACTCCGAAAAAGGAAGAGGAACGAAAATTGTTGCCGTCAAATGGCTTAAAAAATCGTGAATGGTTTACACAGGACATCCTGCAGGAGCGGATGTCTTTTGTGTGCCCGCTTTTCTTTAGCGGCGCTCCTCACTATCATATTGTGAGGCTCTTATCTATCCGTTTGTGCTTGTGGACGTTGAAGTAGCTTTCCCGCATCCTCACCACAGAAAAACATACAGAGCATGTTCGAAGATGTTTCGCACACCTTGACTAATAAAGAAAACCCGCCGATGGCGAGCCTTTAGGCGAAGACAAAGGCGTAGTTGCCCTTATCTATAATCTTAAAATTGGCCACTGCGTCGAAATACTCCCTTGCTGACAATTTATACTTTCCTATATGGGAATAAATGCGCAAGGCGCCCGCTTAGCGGCGTACGCATAAGGGGGGGTCCCTTTTTGAAGGGATCACCGCTTATGGCATTAGCCGCTGGGACCTGGAGCTGGACATGGATCTTGCTTAAAAACTTATACTCCCAAAAAAGACAACCTAGTTTCTTTCATGCTCATATGTTTCACGCCGGATGGCGGCTCTTTCATGCCATAGCCTCTGCTTTACACGCCGTATCCAATCAGCCGCGATGAGGGAGATGCACTTTCGCGCGGAATTCCGTGCCTTTCACGCCAAACTGCAAGCGTTTCACGCGCAATCCCCTATATTTCACGCCAAAAGACCCGGCTTTCACGCCAGAGCGCATGTTTCGCGCCATTCAGCCCGGTTTACACGCCACAATGCCTATAATTCACGCGCGGGGCAATCAACAATCTTTTAGAAAAGCGCAAGGCACCCGCTTAGCGACTTACGCATAAGCGGTCCCCGCATTCCCTTCCGGAGGGGATCACCGCTTATGACGTTTGCCGCTGGCACCTGGAGCTGGACACGAATCTTGCTAAAAAACTCATTCTTTCCTATAAAGAAAAAACTCGCCGATTGGCGAGTTTTTAGGAAGACAGAGGCGCAGGCCCCTTATCTATATTTTTAAAATTGGCTGCTGCGTCGAAAAACTCCCGTGCTGACAATTTCCTATATGGTGTAAAAAGCGGTACTCCAACACAGGAGCACCGCTCTTCCACAAATTTGATCACTTTCCTTTTTTCTCAAAAACTTCAGTCAGGACCGGCACGATTTGTTTCTTTCTGGATACAACGCCTTCGAGAACCGCTCTGTTATTTTCCAATGTCACATCATAGGCTTGTTCGACTGCGGACGCTTCTTCTCCAAGCGCAAGGCCGATGGAACTGCTGTTCAGAATATCGGTCACAACAAACAGGAACAGGTCAAGGTTTTTGTCACTGATCGTGCTGTTGATCGCTTCTTCCAAATCTGCCTGGCCAGTTAGTACCTCTTCTGGGTCTACCGTATTCACCTGAGCGATTTCAACATTGGCTCCGCCCATCTTAAATTGCTTGGCATCAAGGGAAATCAATTGGCCGGATGTCTTTCCGGTCGTATCGGCACCGGCCTTCAACATTTCGAGTCCATAGCTTTCGGCATCAACGCCGGCGATTTCAGCAAGTTCTTTTGCAGCAGAAATATCTTCGTCCGTACATGTTGGAGATTTGAACAGCAGGGAGTCTGAAATGATTGCTGAGAGCATTAAGCCAGCGATTTCTTTCTTTATTTGCACGCCGTTTTCTTTATACATTTTATTCAAAATCGTTGCTGTACAGCCAACCGGTTCGGCACGGTAATACAGCGGGCCGCTTGTTTCAAAATTAGCGATCCGGTGATGGTCTATGACTTCGAGGATGTTCGCTTCATTAATATCATCAGCACTTTGCTGGCGTTCATTATGGTCGACAAGAATGACACCCGCTGCTTCCGGCGCTACTTTATCCACAAGACGCGGAGCTTCAGTGTTAAACTGGTCAAGGGCATATTGGGTCTCACCGGAGACTTCGCCGAGGCGGACCGGTTCAGCATCAACGCCGAGTTGTTTTTTCAGTTCTGCATAAGCAATTGCAGAACAGATTGAATCCGTATCAGGATTCTTATGACCGAAGATTAAAACGTTTTCCATCGATACAACACCTCATTTTGCATAATTTATCCCATTACCATTATGGTACGGCATGCGGGAAATGTCCACAATGTCTTCTCAACGGAATCATTTCCTGAAAAGGAATATCTCGGAATATCCTGTCCAATCAGGCGGGTTTCCTGTTTATACCGATTCCATACTAAGGCTTTAAGGCGAGATACCTTTCAGGTTCTTATCCGTTTTCCCATTTTCCAGCTCAGCAAGAAAAGTTCGAATTTTCTGCTTGCTATTCAATTCAATCACATTTTTATTTTCACCGCGCCCCTTAAAATCAGCAAATCGCTTTTGCATTTTCTTTTTGCGGGGGTAATAGGTCGATAAAATGAATTTCAGGAAATCCCAATCGAGTTTTTCATTGCAGCCAGCTGTCATATCCAGCCGGGTTTTACCTGCATTCATGATCCGCCGTTTTACGACACGGTACAGACATACATAGAGCGGGAGTTCCAGGTAGATAATTGTATCTGCCCTTTCCATCCGAATATCAATTGAGTCAGTGTAGTTCCCTTCAATAATCCAGTTCTTTCCCTGCACAGCCTGCCGCTGTGCCTCCCTGAATTCTTCGGTTGGAGCTTCCACCCATCCGGGCTTCCAGTACAGTGTATCAAGATGTACAACCTTAAGTCCAAGAGCTCCGCCAAGCTGGCGGGCAAATGTCGATTTCCCTGCTCCTGCCGAGATTCCAACTACCATAATCCGTTCCATGTCCCCTCGCCCCTTCCCTGATTGTTTCAGTGTGATCTATTGTTGTTACCGTTTACTAGAATATTTTTACATAGTACATAAGATTTTTCACCACTGTTTTTTCAGAGTATTTTTATTAATCTCTTTTTTGTTTTTTTACACACATATTATTCACGTCCAGGCAGTAACTGCCGATATATTTGTTAGGCCGATTTTTTTATATGTACACACATTCTGTGATTTCGTTAAGGCTGTGTTAAACGCGGCTGTTGAATTACGCTGCAGGTGCCCGCCTTCTGCCGGGCCCCGAGAGCCTCCCCGGCGTTTCAATCACGCATGTTGGGGCTCCCCTGGTCCGCTTCCCTCAAAGGACGGATAGTCATCTTCGAATTGTCAACGCACGAAGGATATGCGGAGCAGTTTCGAGGAGTCTCGCCCTTCCGTTCCAATCGACTTGCGGCGAAAACAACAGCAACCTTTACCATAGCCTTTGTAAAAAAAGGCCTCTCATCACATCTTAAGAGGGGGAAATTCATGTTTTTGTTCAATTCAATCCGCAAAAAATTAATTGTCGTATCAATTGTGTTACTCGTATTTCCAAGTGTCATCATAGGAGCAGCGGCTTATCTGACATCAAAGAGCAATCTTGATAAAGCCGGCGAAACAACGCTTAAAAACGGTGTGGAAATGAGCCTTCAGCTCATTGACGCCCTTGATCAAAAAGTCGAACAGGGTACGTTGTCGCTTGAAGACGCACAGGAACAGGCCAAGACCTATTTGATCGGTCCCAAAAATGCTGATGGGACAAGAGACATCAAAAGTCCAGTCGATCTAGGTGAAAATGGCTATTTTATGGTATATGACCAAAAAGGAAATGAAGTGGCGCACCCTACGCTTGAAGGAAAAAACGTGTGGGAGACAAAAGATAAAAACGGAACGCTGTTAGTCCAGGAACAAATAAAAGCGGCCCAAAACGGCGGCGGATTCACCACCTATGTTTGGGCACTCCCGAATAGCGAAAATAATACCGGCGAAAAGATCACATACAATGCACTCGATCCGAATTGGGGATGGATTGTGTCAGCCGGCACATACAAATTGGACTTCAATCAAGGCGCTAACGAAGTGCTGATGCTCATTCTCACGACACTCGGAATTACATTTGCCGCCGGTGCGGTCATTATTATCTTTTTCTCACGTTCACTGGCCGAACCGATTAAAATTGTATCCAATCACGTAAAACAAGTGGCGGACGGTGATTTCACCGTCGAAGAACTGAACGTGAAAAACAAGGATGAAATCGGCACCCTTGCCAGTGATTTCAACGGAATGGTCGCCAGCATGCGCACATTGATCCAGGCTGTCGAAGATTCCATCCAGCAGGTGAGTGCATCTTCCCAAAATTTGAGTGCGGTCTCAGAAGAAACTTCAGCTGCCAGCGAAGAGATGGGCAATGCCATCCAGGAAATTGCCGGCGGCGCCGCCCAGCAGGCTGAAGATGCCGATACAACAAACCAGAAGATGGCCAATCTGTCTACGCAGATTGCAAAGGTTCAGGAACAGAACGAAGAAATGGTGATACAAAGTAAGGCGGCAGGTTCAGCCAGCCAGAACGGCATTAAGCAAATCGATATTCTCCAGTCCAAAACGAAGGAAGCCAATGAACTTACTGAGACCGTTGCTAATGTCATGGACAGCCTGTCCGATAAAGTGAAGGAAATTGAAAAAGTGATGTCTGCCATCAACGAGATTTCCGACCAGACGAACCTGCTGGCCCTCAATGCCTCAATCGAAGCCGCCAGAGCCGGCGAGCATGGCAAAGGCTTTGCAGTAGTCGCTGAAGAAGTCCGTAAGCTCGCTGAACAATCATCCCATGCTACTGAAGAGGTCCGCACAACCCTTTCAGGCATTATCAGCGAGTCCGACAAAGCAACTGCAGCCATTAAGCAAAACCAGGCGCTTTCAACTCAGCAGACCGCTGTCACTGCGGATACTGAGAAGGTCTTCAAAGAAATCGCCGTTTCGATTGACAGCATCGTTTCGTCAATTGAAGGCGTAAGCCATGAAATCACACAAATGTCCTTATACAAAGACGAAGTACTCGAGTCAGTCGGGAGCATCGCCTCTGTTGCCCAGCAATCCGCTGCAGCTACCGAAGAAGTGACTGCATCCACTGAAGAACAGCTGCGGGCGATCGCAACCATCGCATCCTCAGCAGAAGAACTGAACGTATCAGGAGAACAGCTGCGCGAACAAATTGCGCGGATCAAACTTGTATAAGAGAAACGAAACCCCTGCTTTTGGTGAGCAGGGGTTTTTTTCAGGAAAATAAGTCGGAATGTAAAAGGAAACGGTGTGGAATGCCGGCTCGGGGACCTAATTTCGAGAAACTGAACGGATGAAGATCATGCTAAATTATTTCACTTGCTCTTTTACATTTCCTTTCCCTTATCGGAACTGCTTAGATTAAGACTCAGTGCCTCATTAGATTTATCCCTTCAATCCTTACCCAATCATCGTATGAAGATTTTTCAATTCAAGCTCCTTGAACTTTTCCATCATCCGTTCGCGGTCCACATTGAAAACCGCGGTATCCAGCGGACAGCTCACTTCCACTTCACAATGAATGGCTGCAAGCTTGCGGGAAAGGTGAAGCATGTCGAGATCCTGTTCGATTTTTGCGCGCTGCGATTTTGTCAGCGTATGCAGATTTTCGAGGATGCCTTCTATCGTACCGTGCGTTTGGAGCAGCTTCATCGCTGTTTTTTCACCGATTCCTTTCACGCCGGGATAGTTGTCGCTGCTGTCTCCCATCAGCGCTTTCAAGTCGATCATCTGCTGCGGGGTTATGCCTTTCTCCTTCAAAAAGCTGTCCGTCCTGTATTCCGCGTAGTTTCCGTACCCTTTTTTAAGAAGCAATACTGAAACTTTATCATCCAGGAGCTGCAGGATATCCTGGTCACCGGTAAGGATCATCACATCCGCATCGGTGCTGTATTGTCTGGCAAGCGTGCCGATGCAGTCATCCGCTTCAAAGCCTTCAAGCCCGATATTTGGGATGCCGAGCGATTCGGATACTTCTTTTACTAGATCGAATTGCGGCAGAAGCTCGACCGGCGGTTCTCCCCTGTTCGCTTTATATCCATCGAACATTTCATTACGGAACGTCTTGCCGCCCATGTCCCAGGTGCAAACGACATGACTGGGCTGATATGTGTTGACTGCAGTAAACAAATGTTTGACAAAACCGTAGATGCCGTTTGTTGGGATGCCTTTGCTGTTCACCATATAATAACCGCTCATCGCTGTCGCATAAAACGAGCGGAATAATAGCGCCATGCCATCGATAAGCATTACTTTATTTCCATTCATCATTTCCTAACCCCTTTTTACAGACATACATCCATTATAAAACAAAAAACGTTTCGGAAAAATCATCTTCCGTGAAACTTTTTACACGTGCCGCCCGTACACAAGGACAGACACGTTTATTGGAGGGATGTTATGATGGGGCCTGAGTTTTTTCCAGGTGATATATTATTCCGAATTGGGCCGATTTTCATCGGACTCGTTTTCATCATCGTCATTGGGGGCATTTTGTTCACCGTCGTTAAAGGAATCGGCCAATGGCAAAAAAACAATGCATCGCCGCGGCTGTCCGTGCCGGCTCAAGCTGTATCAAAGCGGACGCATGTCAGCAGGCGTGCACAAGCTCATAATGATCACATGCACAGCGGGTCACGCACATCTTATTTTGTCACGTTTGAATTCGAAAGCGGCGACAGGACAGAGTTGCAGGTTGATGGAAGGGAATATGGGCAAATCGTTGAAGGGGACAGCGGAACGCTTACGTTTCAGGGCACCCGTTACCTCGGCTTTGAACGCGGCACCCTGAATGCAGTACGCTGACAATAAAACACCCGGTACAGGCGTCACCGCCTGGCCGGGTGTTTGTTCGTTCAAACGTCTTTTTGCATCATTGCGAGCAGGAAGAAAAACAGGAAGCTCAAGAGGAGCGTGCTGCCGCCGGCAATGTAAAAAATGAGGACAACTGCATCAGGCAGGCCAAGGGGCTTGAAATAGTAGAGCCACATGCCAATCGTCAAACCAAGCGAGCCGATGATTGCCGTCCATACATGCAATCTTGCAAGAAGCGGGCGATTCGGTGAAAAGACTTTATAGTATACTGCCCATGCAAATAAGCTGAGCCACCCTACAACAAGAATGTGAGCATGGATCGGCCTGAATGCCAGTGAGCCGGCTCCGGCCATATGGGAGCCGAGAAACGCACCTATAAGACCGAACGCTGCCGAAAACTTTAATAGAATCGAACTGTATTTTTCCATCACGTGCTGCATCCCCCTGTCTTTACAAAGCAAAGTTTCAGTTTCCACGGCCTCCGGCTGAAAGCAGCCCGCTGCCGTTTCACTATCTTACAAGTTATCAAAATAAGACTTACATTTCACTTCTTAACTATTCTTACATCCTATCACTTTTTTGCCCGTCTCCGCTCAGTATAAAGTCAGCCCCGGCCGGCTAACCTTAAAGAGAAGTTGTTTCATCGCAAAAAAAATTTATGCAAGTTCATTATCTTTATGGGGAGGCTCAAATGAGAAGTTTTGAAAACAAAGAAGCGATCGTCACTGGCGGCGGGGGTATCGGAAGGGCGCCTGCACTTGCCCATGCCAAAAAAGGAGCTTCAGTAGCCGAAAATGCGGTCACGTTTAATTTGTCCGTTATTCCAGTTTTAATTTGGTGATCCTCCCAAACCGCTGTACTATACAGCAGCCGGAAGAAAAAACGCTCCATGCCGGTCCGAGTGCTGGAAAATATCGAAGGATCAGGGACCTCTCCCGGGAAATGCCGTATTCAAAGGTGTTTTCAGCGGGGTCTTTTTTTAAATGTTCACTTGCAGAATTGTAATAATAGGATAATAATGGTGTTATCAAATTGTAAGGTAGTGAATTTATGGTTATGCGAAATATACAGCTAAGAAAGAAAATACGGCTGTCATCCGTACAATTAATCATTCTGTTTTACTTCTCGGCGGCAGCTGTTTCCACGATTTTGTTAAGCCTTCCTGTCGCTCATCAGCCTGATGTCGACTGGACATTTATTGATGCCCTCTTTACAGCTGTAAGTGCTATCAGTGTCACCGGCCTCACAGTTGTTCCGACAGCGGGAACCTTTAGTACGGCGGGTGTTTTCATTCTTATGTTTATTCTCCAGTTCGGGGGCATTGGCATTATGACACTCGGAACGTTCATTTGGCTGCTGTTCAGGAGGAAAATCGGATTCAGAGAACGCCAGTTGATTATGACGGATCAAAACCGTTCAACCTTCAGCGGACTTGTCCGTCTAATGAAACAAATACTGACCCTTATCCTGGCGATCGAACTTGTAGGTGCGATCATATTGGGAATCTATTTTCTTACATACTATCCAACCTGGCAGGAAGCCTTTTTGCAGGGGGCATTTGCAGCAGTAAGCGCAACAACGAATGCCGGCTTTGATATTACCGGGGCATCACTCGTTCCGTTCGCAAATGATTATTTTGTTCAGTTCATCAATATCATTTTGTTAATATCGGGTGCGATCGGATTTCCGGTTCTCATTGAAACACAGGAATTTATAAAGCATAAAGGAAAAGAACGGTATCGGTTTTCGCTGTATACGTTATTGACCACCATCACGTTTTTCGCCCTAATTGCTGCAGGTACAATTCTTATTTACCTGTTTGAATTCAACCGTTTTTTTGCAGATAAAACATGGCATGAATCGCTTTTCTATTCGTTGTTCCAGTCTGTGACAACCAGAAACGGCGGACTTGCCACAATGGATGTCAGCCAGTTTTCCGAACCGACACTTCTGCTCATTTGTTTCTTAATGTTCGTGGGCGCATCACCAAGCAGTGTCGGCGGCGGAGTCCGAACAACGACGTTTGCGATCGTGCTGTTAAGCATTTTCTTTTTCGCCAGAGGAAAAAACACGATTAAAATTTTCAGGCGGGAAATCGACAGCACGGACATCCACCGTTCATTTATTGTCATTACGACAGCAATGATGCTTTGCATATCTGCTGTCATGCTTCTCAGTTTCCTTGAGCCTTCGTTCAGTTTATTGGAAATCACCTTTGAAGTAGCCTCCGCTTTTGGTACGACAGGTCTGTCGATGGGAATTACGCCGGATCTGAGCACTGCCGGAAAGCTGGTAATCATTGTGTTAATGTTTGTGGGAAGGGTCGGCCTCATTTCATTCTTGTTGATCATCCGCGGAACAACGGCAACGGAGCATTACCGTTATCCGAGGGAAAGAGTGATCATCGGTTGAGGGACCTTATTCTGACAGATTATCATGTTTGCGAAAAATCCGCCGTGTGTGGCGGATTTTTTCGTCTGATAAAGGAAGTATGTATAGACATATGGAAATAACTCAAAATATGGGCATTGTTACCTTAAAATGAGTTTTATTCCATCCTTAATAGATAATAGTATAAATAGAGCAGAATGTGCTGGCTTTCAGGTGCTGCATGATAGCTTCTGAGAAACTTGCTCCTTGCAAAAGCTCCACACATCTTGAAACCACTGTCCGGTTCCCAGGTGTTCAAGATCAAAATCACAAAGGAAGGTGTTTTCATGCAAAAACCGGGACTTCAGTTAGGGCTGCAGACGTTCAGTCTGCTAGCAGGTTTTATGGTATGGGTCATTATTTCGTCTCTCATGCCGTTTATCAAGGAAGACATTGATCTTGGCGCAAACCAAATCGCCCTGGCAACCGCAATTCCGGTAATCCTTGGCTCGCTTCTCCGCGTGCCGCTTGGCTATTGGGCAAATAAATACGGTGCGCGCCTTTTATTCACAATCAGTTTCATCATCCTCTTATTTCCAGTGTTCTATCTGAGCATTGCCGACTCTTTTTTAGATCTTGTGCTTGGCGGGCTTCTCGTTGGACTGGGTGGTGCTGTCTTTTCGATTGGTGTTACGTCGCTGCCAAAATATTACGATAAAACGCGGCACGGTTTCGTAAACGGCATCTATGCAGTCGGCAATATCGGAACGGCTGTCACCTCATTTGCCGCTCCGCTCATTGCTGCACAAGTCGGCTGGCAGGCTACAATCCGCCTTTATCTCGTACTGCTGCTGTTTTTCATCGTCCTTAACTTCCTATTCGGCGACCGCCGTGAGCGGAAGGTGAAAGTACCTGTCATTCCTCAAATAAAAGAAGTCATTCCAAATGAGAAAATGTGGTTCTTGAGTTTGTTTTACTTCATTACATTCGGTTCTTTCGTCGCTTTTACAATTTATCTGCCCAACTTCCTCGTGACCAATTTCGGATTGTCCAGCAGCGACGCTGGAATGCGGACGGCTGGATTCATCGTGCTGGCTACCTTTTTACGTCCTGTTGGCGGCTGGCTCGGCGACAAATTTGATTCGTTCAAGCTGCTGATGGCTGTGTTTGCGGGTCTGACCCTGGCCGGCGTGCTGTTGTCCTTTTCTCCGACAATCGGGCTATATACAGTCGGCGTCTTAAGTGTGGCCGTTTGCGCAGGTATCGGAAATGGGCTTGTGTTCAAGCTGGTGCCGTTTTATTTTTCCCGGCAGGCAGGTATCGTCAACGGCATCGTGTCTGCGATCGGCGGGCTTGGCGGATTCTTCCCGCCGCTTGTGCTCAGTGCCGTTTACGGAATAACCGGCCATTATGCGATCGGTTTCATGGCACTTTCACAGTTCGCCCTGGCAAGTCTGATTATCGTCATCTGGATGTATTTTACCGACAAATTGCAAATGACTTATACGGCAATGAAACATACAGTGGAAGGAATTATGATTACAGACCAAAACGGCATCATTCAATATGTGAATCCCGCATTTACGGAGACAACGGGCTTTAAGGAAGACGAAGCGGTCGGCAAAACGCCCAGCATTTTGAAATCCGGGAAACATGATGAACAATTTTACCGTAAATTGTGGGATAATCTCGAGCGCGACGGCTTCTGGAAAGGGGAAATATGGAACCGGAAAAAGAATGGGGATTTGTTTTTGGAGTGGCTGACCATCAGTCCGATCAGCGAAAGCAACCAGCCTGTCACAGGATATGTCGCGATGTTCTCCGAATTGAAGGAAGAATCCAGGTAATAAGAAAAGCGCAAGGCGTACGCATAGCGGCGTATGCATGTACGGGGCCGCACCAGGAACGGCGCTTTTCCCTTCATGGTGCGGCAATGCTTGAGAAGATAGCCCCTACGACTCGCAGCCGGACATTCGACATGCGCAAGGCGCCGCTTAGCGGCGTACTCATAATCGGGAGTATCAGCAATAAGGCGGTTTTCCCTCCCGGAGGGGAGCAGCTGATCCGCATCCCTAAACAATGCCCAACCAGCACAGCCTGTGTACCCCGGCCATGGAAATTTGCACGTTCTACCACCTGTCAAGCAAGCTGACGGCCAAAATAGGGTTATATACTCATATACATGATCACTCAAACCATTTAGGTCCGGTAACCTGCCGGATTTGTCTCATTTTATAAAAAAAACTATTACTTTTCTTCTTATTTCACGCCAGATGACTGTTCCTTCGCGCCATATCCCCGGCTTTTCACGCCGTTTACGAACAACCGCGATCAGGGGGATGCACTTTCGCGCGGCATCTGTTTTCTTTCACGCCAAACGATCACTGTTTCACGCATAATCTTCCATATTTCATGCCGTAGAGTCCAACTTTCACGCCGGAGCAGCTGTTTCGCGCCATTCAGCCCGGCTTTCACGCCGGAACTCCTTTTTTTCAAGCATGGCGATAAACCCTGGCTCGCACCCGGACATTCGAAATGCGATAGCCGCTGGCGCCTGAAGCTGCACATCTTGAAATACGGAAAGCCCTTGTTCAGCGGCGTACGCATAAGCAGGGCCGCACCAGGAAGGGCGTTTTTCCCTTCATGGGGCGGCAATGCTTATGACGATAGCCGCTAGGGCTCGCAGCTGAACATTGATCTTGCTTGAAACCTTTCTTACCCATTGAAAGAAGGGCACCCCGCATCCAGCGGAGCGCCCTTTTCGTTTCAGTCATCAAGCAAATACCGTTCTTCATCACGGCTGTGATGCCAGTTAACGACAAGCAGGCTATCAAACATCGCCAGCCGTTTTTCAATAGCCGTTTCGTCATTAAGCAATTCTTTAATACCAGCAATGATTTTCCTGAGTAAATCATGGTCCCTTTTTAACTGGGTTATCGTTTCGGTCAGTTCGGGCTTCTTTTGCTTCATCTCCTCATAAAGCCCCTCTTCTTCCGACTCGGCATGGGTAAGAATATGGTCCTGCCAGTGTTCAATCAAAATCACTTCTGCCTGGCCCGCTTCTTTTGTGCGGCCGTCCTGATAAAGTCTTTTCAACACTTCCGTCATTTCTTCCACCTGTCCATATGCCGCTTCATGAATGGATCGGTGTTGATTCAGCTGTCGCAATGCAGGTCCTGACATGAAATCATTCCTTTTCCTTCTGGTTAACAATCATTACTCTTCACTATTTCACTGCACCTTTTTTGATCTATCCGGATTTGCCCGCCTGTAAATGACATATTTTCTGGCAATGTATTCAAGCGGAAGGCTCCACACATGAACAAGCCTTGTAAACGGCCAAACCGCAAAAAGGGTGAAGGCTGCAAACACATGGGCCTGAAAGCCCCAGGGAGCTGTTGCAAGCATTTCCGGCATCGGCCTGAAGGTGAGGATGCCGCGGAACCACGGACCGATTGTATCCCGGTAATCGAACTCGCCTCCAGATGCAGTGTACCAGGCCGTATTCGTGAAGCCGACCACCGTTACGACCCCGATCAGCAACAGAACCCATAAATCCTTCCGTGAACCTGTTTCACTGACCCGTTTGTTTTTCAGCCTGCGGATCGTGAGGAGCGCACCACCGATCACCATCGCAGCACCGGCGAGCCCGCCGAACCAGACGGCTCCGAAGTGATACATCTCTTCCGTGATTCCGATCATCGGGTAAAAGGCTTTCGGCACAAGAATACCGCCGACATGCCCGAAAAATACAAAAATGACACCGAAGTGGAATAGGATGCTCCCCCACCGGAGGAGCGCGTCCGACTTCAAAAACTGGCTTGACTGCGCAGACCAGCCGAACTGGTCATAATTGTACCGGTAAATATGCCCGACAACAAAAATTGTCAACGTTATATAAGGATAAGCGACCCATAACAGGAAATCAATTGGTGTCATGCGGAATCCATCCCTTCATACCGTATTGGCCTTTTGGCCTGGCGCGATCGCATCCAATGTTTCCAGAGCGGCTGCAAGCAGAAACGAATAAGGGGAATTCTGGTCCCGCAGCTGTCCGAAGAGTTCATCCATCGCCTTTTTATGGATAAAATAAAGTTTTTGGATGAAACCCTCATCCGCTTCTGACATGAATTCAAGAATCAGGGGCAGGTAGTCGGGCAGTTCGCCATCCTTTATATAAAACCCCGCTTTCGCAAACTCCATTTTCAGTTTCACGAATCCGAGCCCGCGTTCCCGCTTATCGCCAAACACGCCATATGTGAGATATAAGGAGCAGTCCTGGCTGAAATCGAACTGTTTCACATAATTTTGGCTGAATTCCATCCAGGGGACAGAAACCGCATAATCCCAGAATGCAGCGATATTCTTTTTGACCGGACTGTCAGGAAGCCCGGCAATGAACCGGGCAACTTCTTCATTCCTGTGCCAGTCTTCTTCAGGGTAACGGAGGAACAAAGAGCATAGTTTCAACACATTTCTACTGTCTTCCATCCTTCGCACCTCCTGTCACATCACTCCAATAAGATTCACTGTATTCATACGGGTCTTTCCATTCGCCGTTTACGGCACAGGATTCACAGCCTTCCATGAAGTCAAAGCCTGCACTTCCCTGATGGTTGAACATATTTTCAGCCTGTTCACGATGGGCTTTCGGAATGACATAACGGTCCCCGTATTTTGCAATAGCCGATAATTCATACATGTCACGCGCCATCTGCTCGGAGATGCCGACTTCGTCGATGAGCCTTGTATCCGGTTCTTTGCCAAGGTCGATGCTGCGCATATATGTCCGCATGGCAACCAGCTTTTTCAGTACGTGTGATACCAGTTCCGTGTCACCTGCTGTCATCAGGTTTGCAAGATATTCAATCGGAATCCTGAACTGGTCAATTGCCGGGAAAACGACAGACGGGTCAAGGTCGTTGAAATGGCCGTTGAACGCATCGACAATCGGGCTTAACGGCGGAATATACCAGACCATCGGCAGCGTCCGGTATTCCGGATGGAGCGGAAGCGCGATTTTCTGTTCACAGGCCAGCTTGTACACCGGCGATTCCTGGGCAGCTTCAATCCAGTCTTCCGGAATGCCGTCTTTTTTTGCCTGGGCGATGACTTCCGGGTCGTTCGGATCAAGAATCAAGTCGAGCTGGGCCTGGTAAAGGTCCTGATCGTTCGGAACAGAAGCTGCTTCTTTCACGCGATCGGCATCATAAAGGACAATGCCGATATAGCGGATCCGGCCGACGCACGTTTCCGAACAGATTGTCGGATCGCCGTTTTCGATCTTCGGAAAACAGAACGTACATTTTTCTGCTTTGTTCGTCTGCCAGTTGAAATACACTTTCTTGTAAGGGCAGCCAGACATGCAGTATCTCCAGCTGCGGCATGCGTCCTGGTCGACAAGGACAATGCCGTCTTCCTCACGTTTGTACATCGCGCCTGAAGGACAGGAGGAGACGCATGACGGATTGACACAATGTTCGCAGATACGCGGCAAATACATCATGAACGCCTGTTCGAATTCGAACTTCACTTTTTCGTCGATCCCCTGCATATTCGGATCCCGTTTTCCCGTTTCATGGACACCGGCCAGATCATCTTCCCAGTTCGGCCCCCAGAGGATATCCATGTATTCTCCGGTCAGCTGCGATTTCGGGCGCGCGACCGGCTGGTGTGATTTTTCCGGGCTGTTGACAAGGTTATCGTATTCATAGGTCCATGGTTCATAATATTCATCCATATCAAGCATGTCGGGATTAAAAAAGATATTCAAGAGCTTGCTTGCTTTCCCTCCCGCTTTCAGGGACAGCTTGCCATTGCGCATTTCCCAGCCGCCCTTGTTTTTCTCCTGGTTTTCCCATTCTTTCGGGTAGCCGATGCCAGGCTTCGTCTCCACGTTGTTCCACCACATGTATTCAGCACCAGGCCTGTTTGTCCACGTATTATTGCATGTGACACTGCACGTATGACAGCCGATGCATTTATCGAGATTCATCACCATTCCAAATTGAGCTTTAATCTTCAAGCCAATCCACCTCGCTTCGATCCATTCTCCTGATCTGCACCTGTTCATCACGCTGGTTTCCCGTCGGGCCATAATAATTGAATCCGTAACTGAGCTGGGCATATCCGCCGATCATCTGGGTCGGTTTAATATGGATACGCGTCGGGCTGTTGAATGTTCCGCCGCGGTCTTTCGTGATTTTTGATCCCGGCACATTGATGAGCCGGTCCTGGACATGGTACATGAAGACAACTCCGCGCGGCAGGCGGTGGCTCGTGACTGCCCTGGCGACGACGACACCATTGCGGTTATACATTTCAAGCCAGTCATTATCCTTGATGCCGACCTCTTCAGCATCCAGGTTATTCAGCCAGACATGCGGACCGCCCCTGAACAGCGTCAGCATCGGCAGCGTGTCGCCGTACGTACTGTGATAGGACCATTTGAAGTGCGGTGTCAAATATCTGAGCGTAATCTCTTTCTCACGGCTTTCCGGCCTGTTGTCATTTGTATAAAACGCCGCCTTTTTCAACGGCGGCCTGAACGTCGGAAGTTCCTCGCCGAATTCAAGCATTGTCTGGTGGTCTAAATAAAAGCTCTGCCTGCCTGTCAGCGTGCGCCAAGGAATCATCCGTTCCACGTTTGTCGTGAACGGCGAATAACGGCGGTTGCCTGTTTCCGTTCCGCTGTAAACCGGTGATGATATCACCTTTTGGGGCTGAGCCGTTATTTCCGCAAAGGACAGATGCTCTTCCGCCCGTTCTTCGGCAAGGTCTTGCAAAGATTGCCCTGTTTTTTCCTCAAGCGTCTTCCATGCCTTCATCGCGAGGGAACCGTTCGTCGTGCTCGACAGGGTCAGAATCGTCTCGGCGACGTTAATATCCTTGTCTAAGCTCGGGCAATCCTTATAATAGGCCGATTTTTTGGAAGGCCCAAGCATATCAAGCAGTTTCGCATACTCCTCATCAGCTTTCCATGCCATCCCTTTGGCACCAATCGATTCTTTGATTTTCGGCCCAAGCGAAATGAATTTGTCATATACTTTTGCGTACTCACGCTCAACGACAGTAACCCTCGGGAAATTCACGCCCGGTACCGGGCGTGTGCCGTCCGCTTTCCAATCCGGAACCTGCCCGAATGTCTGGGCTATTTCATCTGTTGAATCGTGCAGCAGCGGACCCGCGACCGTATCATGGACAATTTCCGGAAAATGATCAGCCGCCATTTCCGAAAAACGCTTCGCGAGCTTCTTGAAGATATCCCAATCGGAACGGCTCTCCCACGGCGGTGTAATGGCCGGATTGAACGGATGGACAAACGGGTGCATGTCAGTCGAGCTGATATCGTGTTTTTCATACCATGTAGCTGCCGGCAATACGATATCGGAATAAAGCCCTGTCCCTGACATGCGGAAATCAAGATTGATGAGCAAGTCCAATTTTCCGGTTGCTGATGGGATGTCAAGATTAAGTTCTGTTGTTTCAAGCGATTCATTTTCTTCACTCAAATTATGGCCGTGCGTGCCGAGTAAATGCTTCAGGAAGTATTCATGCCCTTTTGCCGAACTTCCAAGCAAGTTAGCTCTCCAGACAAACATCGACCGCGGAAAATTGATTGGATCGTTCGGCGATTCGATCGCAAAATTCATTTTATGGTCTTGAACAGAATCGACAATGTCATTGACATTTTCTTCTGCGGACCTGGCCTGCTCATACATTTGTATTGGATTCTTGTTGAATTGCGGATATGAAGGGAGCCATCCGAGCCTCGCCGCAAGCACGTTGTAATCAGCCAGGTTTTGATATTTCGTTTTTTCAACGAGCGGGGATGCTAGATCCCGTGTCTTTTGTTCCTCGTATTTCCACTGCTCGGTCGCAAAATAAAAGAATGACGTGCCGTTTTGCAGACGCGGCGGCCCGCCCCAGTCTCTGGCCATTGCCACCGTTTGCCATCCTTCAAGCGGCCGGACTTTTTCCTGGCCGACATAGTGGGCCCATCCGCCTCCATTCACCCCCTGGGAACCAGTCAAAAGGACAAGGTTCAGCACAGCGCGGTAAATCGTATCGGAATGATACCAGTGGTTGATGCCCGATCCCATAATGATCATGGAACGCCCTTTGCTGTCAATCGCATTCTGGGCGAACTCCCTGGCAATTTGGGCAACAAGCTTCGGGTTGATGCCGGTATATTTTTCCTGCCATTTTGGTGTATACGGGCGGTCTTCGTCATAGCCGGCCCCATCCGGATTATCGCCGTTCAGGCTCCTGTTCACTCCCATCTGGGCGCACATCATGTCAAACACAGTCGTGACATAAACCTCTCCTTCACCCGTATCCACCTTTTTAACGGGAATATCCCGTTTCAACACACGGTTATCGTCAGCATCAAATTCGGCAATGCATACCTGTTCGATTGCATCTTCATGACCCTGCATCGTCAAGGCAGGCGAAATCATATCCAGATTGTTGACTTTATCCGCTTTTAAAAGGTTCCAATTCTTCTCGCCATCCCACCGGTGGCCGATAGAACCGTTTGGAACAGCGTATTGGCCGGCATCTTCATCAAAGACAACCGTTTTCCATTCGGCTTTTTCAGTATCGATCGACAGGTCGCTTGCCCGCAAAAAGCGGTCGGACTTCAGTCCGTGTTTTGTCTCTTTCAATGTGATCAAATAAGGAAGGTCTGTGTAAGTTTTCGCATAGTTGTCGAAGTAGGGCACATGGCGGTCGATGTAAAACTCCTGGAGGATGACATGGGTCATCGCCATTGCCAGCGCGCCATCCATGCCGGCCTGGACCGGCAGCCAGTCATCAGCGAACTTGACGAATTCCGCATAGTCCGGACTGACGGCAACTACTTTGGTCCCTTTATATCGCGCCTCTACCATGAAGTGGGAATCCGGGGTGCGGGTCTGCGGGAGGTTGGAACCCCATACAAGCAAGTAACTGGAATTATACCAGTCAGCACTTTCCGGAACATCTGTCTGCTCGCCCCATATTTGCGGGGAAGCTGGCGGAAGGTCGGCATACCAGTCATAGAAGCTCAGTAAAACACCGCCGATCAAATTCAAAAACCGGCCGCCGCCTGCGTAACTGACCATCGACATGGCAGGAATCGGGGAAAAACCGAAGATACGGTCAGGGCCGTATGTTTTAATGGTATAAATAAGCTGAGCGGAAATGAGGGTTTCGATTTCATCCCATTCAGCACGGACGAAACCGCCCTTGCCGCGGGCCTGTTTGTACTGTGAAGATAATTCTTCGTTTTCGGAAATCGATGCCCACGCTTGAACAGGATCATCCGTATCAGCTGCGGCCTCACGCCAAAGTTTGAGTAATGAACTCCTTATGTAAGGATAGCGGACGCGATGCGGACTGTACGTGTACCAGGAAAAACTGGCGCCGCGCGGACAGCCGCGCGGTTCATATTCCGGCATATCCGGCCCTGTCGTCGGGTAATCCGTCTGCTGTGTTTCCCAGGTGATGATCCCGTCTTTTACGTGGATTTTCCAGCTGCACGAGCCGGTGCAGTTCACGCCATGAGTGGAGCGGACGACTTTGTCATGCTGCCAGCGCTTCCGGTAATATTGCTCGGTGTTTTTGCGGGGTTTAGGTGACATTTCACTGTGGTCTGTTTCCTCGTTCGTTTTACCCAGATACTTGAGTTTCTGCAAAAAAGGTGGCGTTTTCTTTCGCATCTTCACATCTCCCTCGCATTTTTTCGGTAAAACATGTATTTGGATTACTCATTTTCCATGTTAACAGATTAGTCAGAACATTGGCTAATAATAACATAATCAGTATTTTATTCCTTTGAATGATGACCGGTATGGTTGACTTCTTCCATTTTGAAGACCAACTATTGGTATCCGCTTATCTATTTATCTAAAACCCGGCGCTTTGCACACCACGTACTGCAAAGGTGGGCGGGTGCCCCTGACATGGTGCGCTGCACCTGGGAGTCCTGTTTTTCGAATTAAACTTAATTAAAAGGGAGAACACCCATACAGAACAAAA
>NZ_LWBL02000052.1 GCF_001644195.2 Bacillus marinisedimentorum
CTCTCGAGTTTCACGCCAAACCCGGGACTTTTCACGCCGATTCATACGGCATTCGCGCCGCAGCAGCAAAATTTCACGCCATACGGTTCGTTTCACGCCGTTCGGGCGGGATTTCGCGCCATACGGTTCGTTTCACGCCGTTCGGGCGGGATTTCGCGCCATATGGTCATGTTTTCACGCCCTTCTGGATTACACGGCACGGCGAGTTTTCACCCCATCCGGGTTCTCACCGCATCCCAGTGAACGGGTTCCACGCCTCTCGAACCTTCAAAAACTCCATCAGTGGCCGGGTTTCCAATCAAACCGCTATTCATCCCACAACCCCATCTGCTGAACCAGCTAATCATACCAAAGCATACTCATAGAGCCTTCACCAGTTTCACCCGCCCTGCTCATTTTCCAGACTGAACATGACTTTTCCTCAGTCTCATTTCTTCAGCTTTCCGCCAGCTCATCCCGCCGGTTCTACAACACCGGCCAAACTGCCGAATGAAAGCTGCTGCCGGCCGTGTTCTGTCATAATCGATTCGGGATGGAACTGCACGCCTTCCACCATGTCGGCAGCATGACGGAGTCCCATGATTTCACCGTCCGCTGTCCATGCCGACACTTCAAGTGACGGCGGCAAATTGCCTTTGTTCACGATAAGAGAATGATACCTGGCCGCCCGGAAAGGATTCGGAAGCCCTTTGAAAATCGTCCTGTCATCATGATAAATGAGGGACGTCTTTCCATGCATGAGTTGTTTTGCGCGGATCACTTCCCCTCCATAGGCTTCAGCGATTGCCTGGTGGCCGAGGCACACACCATAAATCGGCACTGTACCTCTTAACGTTCGAATTGCCTCAAGAAGAATTCCTGATTCCTCCGGGCGGCCCGGGCCCGGTGACAGCAAGAGGAGGTCGGGATTTAACCGCTTGATTTCTTCTGCAGTTATCCTGTCGTTTCTCCTCACTGTCACATCATGGCCTGCTTCACCGATGTATTGCACGAGATTGTATGTGAAGGAATCGTAGTTATCCAATACGAATATGTTCACTTTGCTTCTCTCCCCTTCCTCGTCTCTTCTCATCTCATGTCATCTCAGCAAAAAACAATTGTTTCATTTTCGTCCGAGTAATTGTTTGATATCTTCTCTGAATGATGCCAGCGCCTCTTCTTTTAATTCCGGATTTTGCAAAGCAGCTGACCGTTCTTTAATCATTTTCACAATCTTGCTTCCGATAATGACTCCATCACAGTGGCGATTCAGCATTTTTACCTGGTCAGGGCTTGATACACCAAACCCGACTGCGACCGGGACACGGCTATGTTTTTTTGCAATTTCGAGAAAAGCGCCGACATCTTCATTCAATCCCGACCGTTCCCCTGTTACACCGAGTGAAGAAACACAGTACAGAAACCCTTCCGCCTGTGATGCTATTTTTTGAATCCGATCGTTGGAGTTCGGTGCAACGAGCGAAATGTACTCTAGTCCCGCTTCCTTTGCAAGCTTCCTTAACGTCCCGCTTTCTTCGAAAGGGAGATCAGGCACAAGCAGGCCGTTTGCACCCTTTTCTTTCAACAGCTGAATGAACCGCTCTTCTCCCAGCTGTAGAACCGGATTGTAATATGTGAAAATGACAACCGGAATGGAAAGACCCTTTTGCCTCATTAGCGGGACAAGATCAATTGCTTTGCGCAGGGTCATGCCCCCTGCCAGAGCCCGGTTGGCGGCTTCCTGAATGACAGGACCGTCGGCAAGGGGATCTGAATAAGGAATGCCCAATTCAAGAAGATCTGCCCCTGCCTCCTCGAGCGAGTGTGCTATCTCAATGGTCGTGTCCGCCGCCGGGTCACCTGCCATGATAAACGGGATGAACAAATCCGATTTTTTCATCTGCTTTCTGTTCGTTTCAACGGCTGGCTGCACGTGCTGTCCCTCCTTCTTCAAATGTTCGGAATAGAGTATTCATGTCTTTGTCTCCCCTGCCGGAGATGTTGATGACGATCGAACTGCCAGAGGACATTTCTGACGCTTCCTTAAAAGCAGCCGCACAGGCGTGTGCACTTTCAAGAGCTGGAATGATACCTTCTTCCTGTGCCAGCAGAGATAAGGCATCAAGCGCTTCCTGATCTGTCGCCTGTTCATATCTGGCCCGTCCGCTTTCATGCAGATGGGCATGCTCGGGTCCAATACCCGGATAGTCAAGGCCTGCAGAAATTGAATACGGTTCGGTGATCAGCCCGTTTTCATCCTGGAGAAGATAAGTAAGCGAGCCGTGAATGACACCTTGATTCCCACGGGCAAGCGTAGCGGCATGCTCGCCAGTATCAATCCCGCGTCCTGCTGCTTCGACACCGATCAGTTCCACTCCGTCTTTCAGGAAGGGATAAAAAATGCCGATTGCATTACTGCCGCCTCCTACACATGCATAAATGCGATCCGGAAGTTTTCCTTCAGCTGCAAGAAACTGGCGCTTCGTCTCATCCCCGATCACCCGCTGAAAATCACGGACCATTTTCGGATAAGGATGAGGGCCGACAACTGAACCGATCAAATAAAAGTGGTCGTCGCAATGTGCGGCCCAGTAGCGGATTGCTTCGTTTGTTGCGTCCTTTAGCGTCCTGTTCCCGCTTGAAACCGGCACGACTTCCGCTCCAAGCAATTGGATCCGAAAAACATTCAGCTGCTGGCGGGCAATATCTTCTTCACCCATGAACACCTTGCACTCGAGCCCGAACTTTGCCGCAACGGTTGCCGCTGCAACACCGTGCTGGCCTGCTCCCGTTTCAGCAATGATTTTTGTCTTGCCCATCCGGCGGGCAAGCAGCGCCTGGCCGATGGCATTATTCAATTTATGGGCACCTGTATGATTCAGGTCTTCGCGTTTTAAATATATTTTTGCGCCGCCCAGCTTATCCGTCAGCTTATCCGCGTATGTAAGCGGCGTTTCCCTTCCGGCATAATGCTGCAGTACATGGCGGTAGTCGGCCAGAAATCGTTCATCCTTCATAGCTATATTCAATTCTTCCTCAAGCTCTTTTATCGGGCCCATTAACGTTTCCGGCACAAACTTGCCGCCGAATGAGCCGAATCTGCCCTGCAAATCAGGATAACTTATACTCATAGTGTTCCACCTTCCCCATCAGCTCTCCGATTTTCAAAACGTCTTTCTGTTCATCTGTTTCAATTCCGCTTGATACATCAATTCCGTCCGGTTCAAAAGCAAGCAGCTTTTCCACATTATCAGGGCGTATCCCTCCGGCAATAAAACATGGAACCTTTTGCTTCCTTGCCTCCATTAACAGGTCCGGTACGCCATCCCAGTTGAAAGATGTTCCGGTGCCGCCCCTTGCCCCCCGGACAAATGCATCAATGACAAAGCCATCAGCAGCACCTTCATAACCCTTCATTTCATCGAGTATGGCTTCATGATGGCGAAGTGCTTTCCAGACTTGGAGGCCTGTCTCGCTTTTCATACGGAAAACGCGCTCCGCAGATTCGTCGCCATGCAGCTGGACAACATCAAGCGGGATCTCTGCAGCCGTCCTGATAACTTCCTTGTCACTTGCATTCACGAAGACACCGGCTGCTTTCGGCAGCTCTTCCTTACTGAACTGACCAAGCCATCGCCTGGCATCCTCGGACTTGACGCGGCGCTTACTCTCCGCAAAAATGAATCCAATGTAATCAGGATTGAAAGGTACAGCAGTTTCTAAATCGGACAGTGATCTGATTCCGCAAAGCTTAACGAGCGGCCGGTTCAACACGCACACCCCCAAGCAGAACCGCGGCTGCTTCACCCGGATCCGGTTTTCTCATCAGCGACTCACCGATCAGCGCCGCTTCCGCCCCTGCCCGATGAACACGTTCAAGGTCAGCCGAAGAAAATATGCCGCTTTCGCTTACAAGCATAGAACCTTCCGGAACCATCTCTGCAACCTTTTCCGTCTGCGATAAATCAGTATGGAAGGTCTTTAAATTACGATTGTTTATTCCGATGAGCGGCGGCTGAAATACCGACAGAATCATTTCCAGTGTTTCCGCACTATGCACTTCGACAAGTGCTTCCATCCCTTTTTCTTCCGCTTGCTTGAAAAGTTCAAAAAGGACGGCCGGTTCAAGCGCTTCACCGATAAGCAAGATGGCGTCGGCGCCAATCCGTGCACTTTCTTCAACTTGTTCTGGTGAAATGATGAAATCTTTTCTCAGCACCGGGATACTCACCTTTTGTTTAATTTCAGTAAGATACGAACGGTCCCCCTGGAAAAAGTGGCGATCCGTCAAAACGGAAACAGCTCTTGCACCTCCTTCCTCATATCTCCCGGCAATCCAGGCCGGATCGAAATCAGGCCGGATGACGCCTTTTGATGGAGATGCCTTTTTCACTTCGGCTATGATTGAAACGGGATTAGCTGACGATTTAATGGAATGGATAAGTGATGCCCGTTCAACATCCCGTTGTTCAGGCAGGACAAAATTCTGCAGCTCCTCCCTTTTTTTCGCTACTATTTTTTCAAGCATGGTTGACTTCCCTCCCGGCGATGGACAGGTAATATTCGTTGACTTTCCCGCTCTGGATGGCATCACGGACCATATGGACGCCTTCTGCGATACAGGCTGCTTTTCCGGAAATGTACAAACCTGCTCCGGCATTCAGGCATACAATGTTTTCTGGAGACCCGGGGGCATTTCCAGCAAAAATCCCCCTGATGAGCTGTGCACTTTCCGCGGGATTTTCAACCTGGATTTCAGACAAGCTGCCCCGTTCCACTCCAGCATCTTCAGGATGGAAAACGTATCTTTCAATCCTGCCTTCATTCAATTCCACGATATCTGTCGGACCGGAGATGGATATTTCATCAAGCCCGTCGTGCCCGGTGACAAACATCGCCCGCTCTGTGCCGAGCCTATCGAGCGCTCTGGCGAGTTTTTCCGCAAGGTTTGTGTCATATATTCCGATGATCTGCCTTTTAGCTCCCGCCGGATTGCAAAGCGGGCCGAGCACATTGAAGACTGTCCTGAAACCGATTTCTTTCCGGGCTGCGGCCGCATGTTTCATCGCTGGATGATAATGAGGCGCAAACAGGAAGGCCATCCCTTTTTCCAGCAGGGACTGCTTTCCGTTTACCGGTCCGTTATCAACCGTTATTCCAAGCTTTTCAAGTACGTCTGCACTCCCGCTTTTAGAGGAAACACTGCGGTTCCCATGCTTTGCGACTTTGACACCGAGTGCGGCGAGCGCAATCGCTGAGGCAGTTGAGATATTAAACGTAGACTGTCCGTCACCGCCCGTGCCGCACGTATCCAGTACATCCAGCTCCTTTGAATCGAGGATTGCCATCCGTCCCCGCATCGCTTTTGCAAACCCTGTGATTTCTTCAGCTGTTTCGCCGCGGAACCGAAGTACAGTCAAAATGCTGGCCAGCTGGGTCGGCAGTACATTTCCGCCCATCACTTCATCCATGACAGCAAATGCCTGCTGTTCTGTTAAATGTTCTCCTGCCAATAACCTGTCAAGCACGTTTCTCAGCAATTAGCTCCTCCCCTTTCTCGTTATTCCCGAACAATTCTTCAGCTATATCGAGCGCCTCCAAAAGCGCACTTGCTTTATGGATCGTTTCCATGTATTCTTTCTCCGGATCGGAGTCAGCCACAATGCCGGCACCGGCCTGGACAGAGGCTTCCCCGTCTTTCACCACCATTGTCCGGATTGCAATGCATGAATCCACATTCCCATCAAATCCTGCATAAATGATGCCGCCGGAATAGATGCCTCGTGCCGTCGGCTCCAATCCGCACAAAATTTCCATCGCCTTCACTTTCGGAGCGCCGGAAACCGTTCCAGCGGGAAAGGCGGCCGCAAGTGCATCAAGCGGATGAACATCGCTGCGGAGCTCCCCTGTCACCTTGCTGACAATATGCATAACATGGGAAAACCGGCCGATCTCAGCCAGTAACGGTACGTTTACCGATCCGTACTTCGCTGTCCTTCCGGCGTCATTCCGGGCAAGATCAACGAGCATCATATGCTCGGCCAGCTCCTTCTCATCTGCCAGCAGTTCTTTTGCAAGCAAGTCATCACGGTCAGGGTCCCCGGTCCTTCTTCTCGTTCCGGCGATCGGATTGATTTCAATCATGCCATTTTCGATTCCGACGAGTCGCTCCGGCGAACTTCCGATCACTTCACGTCCCCCGATCCGCAAATAAAACAAATACGGCGAAGGATTCAGCATGCGGAGCACCCGGTAAATATCAAAACCGGCCGCTGTCACCTTTCGTTTAAAACGCTGTGATAACACCGCCTGGAAGATGTCACCTTTAATAATATGGTCCTTGATTTTCTTCACGTCTGCCATGAATCCATGTTTTTCATAGTTGCTTTCCACGTGCCCTGCCGTAACGCGGAAATGATCCTGGAGCAATACTGATTCGTTCATGACAGGCGGATTTCGCAATTTATCGAGGAGTGCCCCGACCTCCTTTTCCGCCTGTTTATATGCGTCTATAAGCTCCTCTCTTGTTTCGTTTCCGTTTAAGCGGGCAAAATGGACAACCGTCACTTCCCTTGTTTTATGATCAAAGGTGATGAGGTCTGTGCAAAAAATGAACCGGTAACGGGGATGAGGGTCTGTGACCGGGAACGGAATCTTTTCGAAATCGGCAACTGCTTCATAAGTCATATAACCAACGCCGCCCCCTGAAAAAGAAGCATTGATGCCGGGTGTTTTGACTATAAGCTTGTTCTGTACATAATCAAAAGCATCTTTAAAAGAAGGCATCTGTACGATATGCCCTGTTTCTAACTCTTCAACTTGAAAAGTTCCAGTGTTCTCGCGGATTTCCATAAAAGGTTTTAAGCCGATAAACGAAAAACGGGACCGCTCATGGCCGTCTTCATTGCTTTCAAGCAAAAATGCCGCTTCTTCATCCAGGCTCTGGAAAATACGGACCGGCGTCAGTGTGTCACTGTAAAAACCGGTTGATAAAGGAATGGTGTGATGCGTTTTAGCATCACGTAAAAAGGATTGTAAGGAATAGGAATGCATAGACTCACCTCTCCATTGTTGATGGAGAATGAGGGGTTGAGGTAAAAAATGGAGGATAAAAAAAGATGAAATATGGGCACACTCCGCCCCTGATCACTTCCTGAACTCTGCTCTTTTCCTCTTCTATACTGTCCTCAACTCATCTTCTCATTCTCAGCTCTGCTCTGTACTCTGCTCTTTCCTGCATGTTTGAATACCGCTTTTGAATATTCAAACATCTTGTTGACAGTGTACGCACCTAACTACAAATTGTCAACCGTACTTTTTTACTTCTTTGTAATTTAATCCCTTCGATAAAAAACACCCGATACGCAAAAGATATATGCGTGCAACACTATTCACTTGCACGAAGGAGCCTTTTCATGAATTTAAAAACATTAAGGAGTGTCGTTATGGGAGTATTGAGCGGAAATCAAACCGATGAGCCACTTCATTATGGAGAAGTCTTTGCGGTGTGGAGCTACTATGCAGCTTCAAAAGCGGGTGTCGCCACACTTCAAACTTACATGAACCATACAGGGGATGAGGATCTCCGTAACTTGATCGATGAAATGCTTCGCAGTTCGAAGCCGGAAATCGAACAAGTGGAAACTGTTCTGAAAGAAAACGGCATTGCATTGCCGCCTGTACCGCCTGAACGCCCGGAAGCCAGCCTTGACCAAATCCCGGCGGGGGCACGAATCAACGACCCGGAAATAAGCGCGGCCCTTTCCAAAAATCTGGCGGAAGGCCTTGTCGCGTGCAGCCAGGCCATGGGGCAGGCAACACGTGAGGACATTGCCATGATGTTCGGCCAATTCCATTTGAATAAGGCGCAATTCGGTGCCCGGATGCTCCGCCTCAACAAAGAAAAAGGATGGATTATCCCTCCTCCACTTCACGTGCGGGTGCCGGAACCAGTCTAAAAAAAAGAGCAGGCTGTTTGCTGCAGCCTGCTCAATACATACCATTATCCTGCGTACATCATTGTCAAGTAGCGGCCTTTTACCGGGATATACAATCCCCTGTCAAAAAGGCTGTTCCACATTTCGCGGTCAAGCGCGTAAGGGCCTCTTCTCTGGTACCCTTTTACCGACTCATCCGAGAAGGAAAGGATATGATAACGCCCTTCATAAAGAACTTTGACATAAAAGCGGTTGTAAAACGGATTCAATGTTGCTTCTGCATGAGCATCAAACTCTTTAAGCTGCCGGTCCATGAAATTCACCACATGTCCGATGAACCTGGCCGGCGTCATACTTTTCGCCATGTGCCCTCGTGCGGTTCCATTGATGTTCATCAAGAATCTCCCCTTGAGAATATGGTCAAGGTATCAAGAGAGGTATGATAACGAAACAGGAATCCTGTTTCCGGAGAAAATAAAAACCCTTTTCGCTTTGGCGCAAAAAGAGTTTCCTCCGTTGCCATCATTCAAAGCGCAGCTTTGCTGGTTGGAGCACCTTGTCCCTTTCGGCAGGTTGCTGTGGAGTCAAAGAGCCAGATCTCTCGTCCACTCCTGATAACCTTATTGATATTTCCATTGTACCATACGAACCGCCAAAAAATAGGGTGACCTGCACATTGTTGCACAAAAAAAACAATTTTTCTGAAAACTGGCAGTTAGACCGAAATTTATCCGGGTACCATCTCTAAAGTATGCCGGATTGTTATACAAAAAGATAACGATTCTTGACTGACCGTTCCTCTCATTTGAACCAGCTCTCGCCAGAGGACGATACCCGGCTAATTGTTTCTATAACTAATTGTTTCGCGCCTCCTGTAACATGTTCAGGAATATCGCTGCCAGCATTCCCATTCGTCCGCCTTATAGCTGACGTTTATTACGAGATTCCGGCGGATTTACTTTACTCTGAGATATGTCTTCCTACTCAGCAGTTTTTTCATCATGTTTATGGCTGCAGCCGCATCCTCCCCCGCCATGCTTATGGTGATGCCCCTCATGATTGCTTTTGCAGCTTCCCTTTCCATGTCCTCCATGCTTATGCTTGTTCTTGCAGCCGCATCCCTTCTTTTCAGAACCTGCGGCAGTTACTTCGATTTCCTTCATCATATCCCTCTCCTTATGTAAAAATATAAAGCAGTCATTTTCTCCATAACTTACGTCAAATTTACCAGAAAGTTGAAATGAAAAACAGCGATGTTTCCACCCAGGCAATAGTGTTCATATAACGGCCTTTTTTTTGCCCCTTTTCAGTCACATTTCACCTCAGTGTATCCTTTAATGCTTTTTTGCATTTCAGTATTGAAATATTCAGAATTGTACGTATAATGGGATTTAAAACTTTAGGAGGGATTTTTTTGAAATCACTTGCCAGAGCGAGTACATTCGCAGGAAACACCTTTGCTGTCTGGGTTCTGTTATTTGCTGTCCTCGGCTTTCTGTATCCGGAAGGATTCACCTGGATTGGGCCGTACATAGCGATTTTACTCGGCATCATCATGTTCGGCATGGGCATGACCCTGACGTTCAGCGATTTCAAGGCTGTCGCACAGCAGCCGAAAAAAGTGGCGATCGGCGTGGGCGCGCAGTTTGTGGTCATGCCCCTTGTCGCATACGGACTTGCTGTTTTGCTGGAATTGCCTCCCGAAATTGCAGCGGGGGTCATTCTTGTCGGCAGCTGTCCCGGCGGTACAGCATCCAACGTCATGACATATCTCGCAAAGGGGAATACAGCACTGTCAGTCGCCATCACTTCTGTTTCAACATTGCTTGCTCCCATACTGACGCCCGCAATCACGCTGATGCTAGCAAGCAAATGGCTGCCGGTTTCTGCAGGCAGCCTGTTCTTATCAATTGTCCAAATTGTCATCATACCGATCATTCTTGGTCTTCTCGTTAGACTGGCATTCAAATCAACTGTGGAAAAAAGCACAGAAATCCTTCCGCTCATTTCCGTTATTGCGATTGTCGCCATCGTGGCAGCGGTCGTCGGCCTCAGCAAAGAAAAAATAGCAGAAACAGGACTTCTTCTGTTTTCAGTTGTTATGCTGCATAACTTGATCGGCCTTTTCATCGGATACTGGGCCGCAAAATTATTTAAAATGGATCACTCGGATTCAAAAGCAATTTCAATCGAAGTAGGCATGCAAAATTCAGGACTTGGCGCCGCACTTGCAGCCGCACATTTTTCACCGCTGGCAGCTGTACCCAGCGCCCTGTTCAGTGTCTGGCATAACATTTCCGGGCCGCTGCTTGCCACCTATTGGGGAAAAAACCATAAGCCTGGCATCAAGCAGGAAAAAACTTCCGGGCATCCGAAAGCCCCTGAAGTTTCATAATCATAAAAAGGTCCCAACCACTTTAACTAGTGATCCGGGACCTTCACTTTATTTTAATTCAAAATTTGCTTCCCCGACACCCAGATTGGCCTCAACTTCAATTTGAACATCTGTTTTACCGTAAGCATCATTGACGTATACGCCGTCTCCCTCAGAGATGAAACCGGCAATATTCGTTTCGCCGATTCCTTTATGCGTTTCGATTTTCACACCTGCCGATTTTGGCAAAATGACGGTTGTCTTGCCGACGCCGGTTTCGAAGGTGACATCAAAACTTTGCGGCCAATCGCCTGAAAGGTCTACGGATATATCACCGACACCCGCATTGATTTCCAGGCCGGAAAGATTTAAGCCGCTCAAATCCAATTCTGTGTCGGATGCCCCGGAATTCACGGCCAATTCAATCGGAATTTCTTTGTTGAGCCGTATGTTCCATTCGTTTTTTATATCGCCAACCGAAATATTGCCCAGGCTCTGTTTCTTTTGTTCAATCACTACTTTTCCTTTTTTCCCTCTAGAATCATATGTTGTTTCCGGCTCAAAATCTTTGTGGTTATATACAACAGTACCTTCCACCCACTCACGGGCACCACTTGAAACTGCCAGTTCTCCGGCTCCCAGTTTCAGTTCCACTTCCAGCTCCACGGCTTCATCCTTTTCAACAAGAATATCCGATTCCTCCGTCTCCCCGCTTACTGCCGTCTGGCATCCTGTAACAAACAGCAGCATGACAGCAATGCACCCTGAACTTACAATCCATTTCCTCATCTTGCATCCTCCTTTTTGAAAACGCGGACCCAACAGCAGCAGCCCTCCCTTCATTAAACATTTAAACCAGAACAAATGCGCAAGGCGCCCGCTTAGCTGGAGTACCCGCAGGTTGGTGCTCTTTCCTTCCGAAGGGGATCACCGCTTGTGACGATAGGCGCTGGCGCCTGAAGCTGAACGATACCCTTCTGGCTTTTTATCCACAACGCTTAAAATTTATAATTTCCTTAACAACAAAAAAGGAGAGCCCTTCATGAAGCTCTCCCAGGTGTCCGTTGCTAATTCATTTACCAAAATATGTATGATAGAGTAGGTGAAAAGCCTTATATCCTACTTTTAATTTTAATGTTGATTGGCATAGCTGTCAATCCGGCGCTTTTACTTCTTTGATTCGTTTACCGGTCATAGCACCCCGGACAAATCCCCGGCATAAATTAGCATGAGAGGTGATGAAAATGGCATACAGTGATGCAATTATTTACGTAGGACAGCTGGGGGCTGACACTTATACGCAATCCCTGCGCGGTGTCCTTTATACGGAAGATCAGATCGGTTTTATGGCGGACCGCATCCTGTGGACGGAGGGGCAAATCGGAGAGATGGCTGACCGCATCGTCTATGTCATTGAACTTTCCCAGTTCAATACAATCAAAGCCATGTACATGCTCACATCAATTTCCTTCATGGGAATTGACAGTACGATGAACAACCTATTCAGATATGCAGTAACCGTCAATCCGGTAAGTTATATTCCGTGGATATAATTTTTGCGGAAAAAGAGCCAGCCGGGTTCAATATGCAGTTCGGTTGAGAGATAATAATAAGTGTATTAACAAGCGGATTAGCACACAAATTCGCTTGTTTCATATTGTTTTTGAGGCACGAGCATTACATATTTTTAAGATGTTATTACAAAGGCAAAAAGTTTATTGTTAAAATAAATTTATGGATGTGTAAAACGTTACACTTAATAATAATGATGCCAAACTGCGTAACCAGAAGGGGATGGTAATGTAAATGAGTAAATTCACTAAATGGTTTACAGCCTCAATGTCATCAGCCGTTATAAGTTTAGTCGTGGTTTTTAATGTGGAAGATTTGGCGTGGCTGACGGGGGAACTAAAAAAGAGTGTATTATTATCGGGAACTTTGTCTACATATTTATTAGTAATTGCATCGCTGTTCTTCTTAGTGAAAGCGAATGCAGAACGCAAAATAACAAAAATGGTTCTATCTATCTTTACTTCGTTAATTCCATTATCCGTATTCATATTGAATACTTTCATCTTCACAGTCTATTTTATAGGAAAATAAACTCTTTTAAAAATACACTTAAACTAAAAGCTCTAAGTTGAATACAAATTCAAAATATAGAGCCTCCGCGTTTTTTATAAGTATTAGTTGTTTAAAAGTTGCACATTTACCCTGTGATTTCTGTTGTGAATTTTATTTTTCTACATAATAACCAACATAGAGGTTCTGTTTTCTTGCTGAAGCTTGGACTTTCACGCGCAAACCGGTGCTTTTCACGCCATATAGCTCGGTTTTCACGCCAACTCCTGGCCCGCGGGGGACGCGGTGCACGTTTTCACGCAGCATCCCGGTTTTTTCGCGCCAAACAGCTTGCTTTTCACGCCGTACCTTCCTCTTTTCACGCTAACCTGACGCTGTTTCACGCCAAACCCCCGTTTTCACGCGCAAACTGGTACTTTTCACGCCATATAGATCGGTTTTCACGCCAACGCCACGGCCCGCGGGGGCGCGGTGCACGTTTTCACGCGGCATCCCGCCTTTTTCGCGCCGTACCTTCCTCTTTTCACGCGGACCTGACGCTGTTTCACGCCAAACCTCCCTTTTCACGCGCAAACCGGTGCTTTTCACGCCATATAGCTCGGTTTTCACGCCAACTACTGGCCCGCGGGGGACGCGGTGCACGTTTTCACGCGGCATCCCGCCTTTTTCGCGCCAAACAGCTTGCTTTTCGCGCCGTACCTTCCTCTTTTCACGCTGACCTGCCGCTGTTTCACGCCAAACCCCCGTTTTCACGCGCAAACTGGTACTTTTCACGCCATATAGATCGGTTTTCACGCCAACGCCACGGCCCGCGGGGGCGCGGTGCACGTTTTCACGCGGCATCCCGGTTTTTTCGCGCCAACGCCCGCAATTCCCCGGCGGCCCATCACATCACTTCACGCTCTTTATAATTACGGCAAACTCTCACAAACAATCCCGTCTCCGTCCCTGCCGTCAAGCCGGTGCGGATCCGCAGCGGGGCCGCCGGCAGCTTCATAAAAAGCCTGTGCCTCGCGCTGGGTTGAAAAATCACCGCAATCACGGTCAGGACCGTCAGGGTCATATCTCAAACCGGTATTTGTATTCGTGCTGGAATCGGACTCTTCATTCGTGTTTGTGCCTGCAATGACCTGTCCGCTTCCGGCAGAAGCTTCTTCTTCTGATTGCCCGGGAACGGCAGCATTATCATTGAAGCCGTCTTCCCTCGCATAATCTTCAATCGACCAGATCCCTATGCCTTCCTGCCGGGCGATTTTCTGTGCTTCGTAGTATTCATCAGCCCGGGATGTGTTTGGCGCCCATACATATGCGACACGGGCAAGGCCTTTTTGAATCAGCGATTTGTTGAAATCATACCCATCTACATGCAAATAAACAAGCAGGCGTCCGTACTTATCCCGTTCACTCACATCAATTTTAAGCTCCACATTTTTGCCTGTAAGTGTATTTTTCGCATAATCGGATGCCTCCTGTGCAAAGGGCTGGACCGGTTTATCAGGATGGACGGATTCAGGGGTATCAACAAGAAGCAGGCGGAGTGTTTCTTTGCGGCCGTCTTCAAGCTCGACCTTCATCGTATCGCCGTCTACAACCCTTGTAATGGACGCGGGAATATATTGCTTATCATAAACTTCTTTTTCCGCTTCATTATCACTGCTGCTGTCTTCAGGAGAATTGGGAATCGGTTTCTCTTGTTGTGCTTCCTTGCTCCCATCTCCATTGTCCGGGGGAATCTTTCCGTCCGTTTCTGGAGATACCCCTTCACCGGCACATCCCGTTACGGCGATGAGGAGGGCAAGCACGAGTGCTGCCGCAGAAAACAGCATTTTACCAGTTGTACTGTATCTCTTAGCTGCTGTAAAGATGTTCAATTTTGTTTCCTCCAATATTGTAAAATACCAATTTATCATAACATGGACTGGCATGATGTGGAATATAAGCATGCTAGTTCCATTTTCCCCCACTATCATTCACAATGGAGACAGGAGCATGATGACCAGAATAAAAAGTGAAAACAGGGCAAGTTAAGGAGGAATTCATGATGGGTTTTTTAGATGGATTGATGGGCAATGCTTCAGAGGTCGATTTGCAATCAGTTGAGGAGGATCTGGAACAAATTGTCACCGAAACAGAAAGAGTCGAAAAAGCGTTTAAGATCATCCGTGACATGATGGTCTTTACAGATAAACGCCTGATTTTGATCGATAAACAAGGAATGACAGGAAAAAAAGTCGAATACCATTCCATACCATATAAAAACATTACTCACTTCAGCGTTGAAACAGCAGGCAGTTTTGATCTGGATGCAGAATTGAAAATTTGGATCTCCAGCACTGCTGAGCCGATTTCAAAACAGTTCCGAAAGGATAAAAGCATCTACGAAGTGCAAAAAGCGATCGCTTCTTATGTTACCAAATAATAATTCATTCCGAATCATTTCCTCTGCCGTATAGAGGGTAACCCTTTGACATTCTGCCCGGGCTGTCACTAATATAGTTATATACACAATTTTTTGACGGCGTCAGTTTATGCAGATTGATATATAAGGGGGGCTGGAAATGTCCAATGAAAATAAAAATGAATATAGCCTGCAGGTAGGTCCATCCAGTTTCGATTGGAAACTGGATGAAGGTGAGTTTAAGTTTATGGGCGGTGACGCTGTCCTTTTTTGGATCGACACTGCGATGAAATCTTTTTTTGACTCGATTGAAGAAGTTTCAGGGGACGAGTCCGCTTCCCTTGTCTTTGAAGCAGCCGGTTTCCGGATGGGTAAAATTGTAAGCGACTTCTTTGGTGATGGTTCCAGTGTCCATAAAGTGCTTTCCATACTGGAAAAGGTCTATCCTGCTGCGGGCTGGGGTTACATAGAAACAGATAAATTTGATCCAACCGACAATACGGCAATAATCCGCCTGAAAAACAGCTGGGAATACAAAATCAATAAGCAGCAGAACAGAAAAACGCCAACAACATTCCTTGCTGCACACTATGCCGGTGTCATCAGCGGGCTTCTTGATGAAAAGATCTGGTTCAAAATGAACAAAAGTCAGCTTCTTGGCGATGAATATGATGAGATTATGTATTTCCCTTCAACGATCACACCTGCTGAAAACATTCATACCCTCATCAGGGAAAAGGAACAAAACGAAATTTTTAAACTTGAACAGCTTGTTGAACAAAGAACAAAAGAATTACAGGAAATGGTTCGTGAACTTTCTTCCCCGATGATTCCTGTCCTTGACCATATCGCTGTTATTCCAATGCTTGGCAAGTACGATGAAACACGGGCTGAAGACCTTTTGGACCGCACTCTCACAAATCTGCCGAAAGTCAAGCCGAAGTATATTATCCTCGATTTGACCGGACTAGACGAAGCAATCAATTATACGTTCGGCTCACTTGTGAATAAATTGTCCCTTGCTGTCTCACTAATGGGAACTGAAACGATCCTTGTGGGCATATCGCCTGAATTAAGTATGGAAATGATCAGATCGCAGACTGAAGAAGTGAATGATCTCCAATGCTTCTCCACCTTAAAACACGCCATATTGTACGCTCTTTCCCAGGAAGGGAAGCAGCTCATCTGAAAGAACGAAAGCCCGGGCGATTGCCCGGGCTTTCGTTATGTTGGATTTATTATTTTATACATCAGGATGTCATCCACATATTGATCATTAATGAAAAACTCTTTTATAAGCCGGCCCTGTTCAGCAAAACCAAGCGTCTTGTAAAATTCTACGGCACTTTGATTCGTTTCCATCACTCTAAGAGCAAGCTTCACTTTCCCATCGGACCGTGCTTTTTCAACAAGAGTTTCAAGCAGCTGCTTCCCTACTCCCATTCCCTGGCAGCCGGGATGAACAGCAACCGCCAGTTCTGCCACATGCTGGTTTGAAAGAAGCGGAGTCGGTGAATGAAAATGCGCGTATCCGCAAACCTTTCCATTATGAAAAGCCGCAAGCTGGCTCCCGGCCGGATGGGCCGCCGCATACTCATCAACCGAATCCCACTGGATGACAGCCGGAGTTTTTGTTTTGTTCCAGACAAGCAGGTCCAGCTCCATCAAGCCCTGCAGATCTTCAGGCCGCGAATCCCTGATCACAAAATCTTCCATAACAATTCCTCCTGTTGTACAGAACGGCCTGACAGCGGTTTCCGGCTTCCTACTCCCACTCCAGCTCGATCGGCAGCACTTTTTTCACTTCATCAAGATATGTTTCGCGCTCTTCCCCTGTCATCACAATCCGAACAGCTCCGCGGTCTTCGCTGCTTCTGATCAAGCGGCCGACACCCTGCCTCAGGCGGAGAATCATGTAGGGAAGATCCACTTCTTGCAGCGGATTGCCGGCATGCTTGCGTTTCGCCTGAAAAACCGGGTCATGCGGCGGGAATGGGAGCGATGACAGGATTACCTGTGACAGTGAGGCTCCTGGAACATCAAGACCTTCCCAAAGGCTGTATGAGCAAAGTACAGTCGCCTCTTCCATCTGAAAATGCCGGACCGTTTCACTGATTTCCCGGTCGCCCTCATATAATATATTGAACGGCCACGATTGTACCCCAGCCTGCTCCCTGAATCTACTCATCTCCTCTGCGGAAGAAAAGAGCACAAGCGATTTTCCTTTACGGCTGCGAAGCGATTCGCCAATATAACTCCATTTTTCTGCTTCTGTGTCGGAAACGTGGCCAAATAGTTCCATTTGCTCCTCATAATCAAACGGGGAAGCAACTGTTAATGAAGAATAATCGTTTATGCCGAGGCTTCCGGCCACATATGAGAAATCACCGGCATCCGACAATGTCGCAGAAGAAAAGATGAATGGAACCGGTTTGGAAAACACCTCTTTTTCGAGAATATCTTCCACCAGGCGCGGCATGATGACAAGCGACAGTCCGGCATCTGATTCTTCGAGCCAAAAGATCCCTTCATTCTCTTTCAGGAAAACCGACAGGCCATAGCTGAAAAACTCCAGGTATTCTTCAATCATTTTCACCTGGTAGTCATCGGCAATAAACAGCTCGGCATCAAACACAAGCTGGTCGAGGAGCTGCTGTACGTTTTTATGGAGACGGCGGGCCAAATCAAGTACTGCATCAGTACGGGCCAGGTTTTTCCGGTTCGACCCTTCCACCGTTTCTGCTGTTTCACTGAACAAATCGAACCATTCATCATGCAGTTCAAGGATTTCATCAATCAAATACAGCGACTCTTCCCTTATATCCTGGCTGCTGTAACCAGTCAGCACCCTTTCCAGTGTTGCAGAGTGGAAACGGTAGGTCAGGCCTTTTTGGGCCGCAAATTCCAGCAAATGTCCTTCATCAAACACTACACAGCTTGCTTCCGGTAAGAGCGGCAGCTGTCCTTCACGTTTGCGGGAATCCTTCGTCCACACATGCTCCATATAAAAATCGTGGGAGCAAATGATCAAATCACCGGCACGGCGGTAATAGTCGCGGTTCAGTGTCTGGCCGCACCGGTGGCGAAGGTCACATGTCGAACACTGCTGGAGCGGATCCCATGCAATTGACTGCCATTTTTCATTTGATACCCATGGATATTCCTTTCGATCGCCATACCGGGTGAATGACTTCATGGAAGCTGATGTTTCCCCGACAAAGTCGGGAATCGTATCGTATACCTGTAAAATGCCGTCATCATCCGTCCTGTCAACAAGCCGGTCCAATTTACGCATGCAAACATACTGTTCCCGGGCTTTGGCAAGACGTACATCAACAGTCAGCCCGAGTGCTTTTTCAAGTTTTTCGATATCGCCGCCCTCTTTGACGAGCTGCTCAATAAGTGTCTCATCAGCACAAGAAATGATGGCCGGCTTTCTCGTATAGCGCGCATACATGATGGCATAAATCAGGTAGACAAATGTCTTCCCGGTGCCGACACCTGCCTCGGCAAAAACGACGCTTTTATTTTTAAAGGCCTGCTCGATCTGAAAGGCCATATAAATTTGTTCATCACGCAGTTCATAACCGTGTTCCGGCAAAATGTCATAAAAAACATCCCCGATATAATCACCGAGCCTGTCAAAAAATGTTTCCGTTTTATCAATGGTAAACGGCAAATTATGATTCATGGAAAATCTCCTTTTAGATTGTCTGTGCGAATGTTATCCGAAGTTTTAATTATAACAGAAAGATATGTGCCAGCATAGAAATTGCCCTTCTCATAAACAGCCGCCCTCAACTTAATCATCCATACGGAAAATGAACTTCTTTGGGATCGTCATTTCGGGAAATCTTCCCGCTTCCCGCTAATGAACCAGCGACTCGAACTGCACGGATTTTGCCGGGTCCGATTGGCTGGCACAGGGTAAAGGGCGCCGCTTGGATTCTGCGTTTAACAGAACATTCTTTTTAAACTTTTTTTAAAACTTAATATAAATTTTTAATAAAAAATGGACCCTTTCAACGGGACAGACACCGCCTCCTTTTTCTCCGGCTGGCCATATCCTGCTAGAGAGAATAACACTCAAGGAGGTGAGGCGATGTTTGGATTTTCAATGATTAAGATGGTGCGCCAGCATGCCCATCGGCTTGATTTGGAGTTACGCAAGAAGCTGATCGATATGTATAGGCCTTTTCACTGGACACCGTGTGTCCTGCATCGCTCGTTGGAAGGTTTTTTGAAACGCACGAAAAAGATTTCAGTAATCGTAGAATTCAATGATGAAAAAGCCGCATATGCATCTGGTTTACAAACTGTTGAACATATATGCAAGAAAAATTTCCGCAGCAAAGTCCTAAAACACTTCCCTGCTGTCCATTCATGCAGCTGTCAGGTAACATCGGCGGCGCTGGAAGAATTCATGGAATGCGGACATATCAGGAAAGTGTTTTTGAACAGGGAAGTCAGAGCCCTGCTAGATGTTGCCGTCTTCTCCGCAAATGCCCGGGAAATCAATCAGGCAAGAAATCTGACCGGTGCGGGCACGACAATTGCCGTCATTGACACAGGGATCCATCCGCATAAAGATATCAGCAGCCGGATCATCGCTTTCAAAGATCTGGTCAACGGCAGAGACGGTATCGAAAACGCGTATGACGACAATGGACACGGCACCCATTGTGCCGGAGATGCCGCCGCTTCCGGTAACTTTGCCGGACCTGCTTATAAAGCGAATCTGGTAGGTGTAAAGGTCCTGGATAAACACGGATCGGGCTCACTGGACACCGTTATGGAAGGGGTTCAATGGTGCATGGATTTCAATCGGTTCAGCACAGATGAAAGAATTGACATTATTTCACTGTCACTTGGCTCCACTGCAATGCCAGGAGAAGATCCGATGGTCAAAATCGTGGAAAAAGCCTGGGAAGAAGGCATAGTCATCTATGCTGCCGCAGGTAATTCCGGACCAGACTACGAAACAATCGCAAGTCCCGGCACAAGCGAGATGATTTTGACCGTCGGTGCATCGGATGACCGCAACTCGATTTTGCGCACTGATGATGTTGCTGCAAGCTTTTCAAGCAGGGGACCAACGATAAACGGCGCATCAAAACCTGATTTACTTTCACCGGGCGTAAATATCATTTCACTTCGGTCACCCGGTTCATACCTTGATAAATTGCAGAAACAGGCTCGGGTCGGAACAGGTTATATGAGCTTATCGGGCACATCAATGGCAACCCCGCTTTGCGCAGGTGTCACAGCACTATTGCTTGAATATTTGCATTCCCAGGGCATAACGGCCGACTCTTTTAATTCGAAACGGGAACTTCCCGATTTAATAAAGGATTCAATTAAAAACGGCGCCGACAATCCCACTCCGGTAGTCATCGATCCATATATCCATGGAGCAGGCTTCCTCAATGCGGAAAAATCGCTCGAATGGCTCGCAAATAACCTTCCCCAATCCCCTGATGACCAGGACATATAAATCGATCCTTCCAATAAGCGGCTGCCCCACCCGGTTCTGCCGCTTATTTTTCTGAAATAAAAAACGTTCATAATTTCTTCTCTTTTCCTTTTCATTCGGATTCCTGTATAATATGGAACAAACGAATATGACAATTTCCTTCGGGGTCGGGTGCAATTCCCAACCGGCGGTGATGAAGCGTCGTGCTTCTAAGTCCGTGACCCGTTTGGCGCATACGGCAAACGGTGGATCTGGTGGAACTCCAGAGCCGACAGTGAAAGTCTGGATGGGAGAAGGAATTTTTAAAGCGAGGGCTTTTTAATGGGTGAAGTATACCCTTTTTTACCCCTCTGCTTTGTAATGCTTTTGTACGACTGCCCCGGATTGGAATGTTTTATTCCATCCGGGCTTTTTTATACCCTGAAAACAGTCATTTCAAAGACATTCCAGATTCATCCGAAATCAATCTTCACTATCAAGTAAGGGGACGGCGCAATGAATGATACAGCATATATGAAACTTGCACTTGATCTGGCCAGGAATACGGCCGGACAGACATCTCCAAATCCGGTTGTCGGTGCAGTCGCAGTTAAAAATGGCCGGATCATCGGCATGGGGGCGCACCTTAAAGCGGGCGAACCGCATGCTGAAGTCCACGCCCTGAAAATGGCCGGTGAGGAGGCGCGTGATGCAACGCTTTATGTCACGCTTGAACCATGCAGCCATTACGGCCGGACCCCGCCCTGTTCCGATCTCATTGTGAGAACAGGCTTGAAACGGGTCGTCGTGGCGACGACCGACCCTAATCCGCAGGTTGCCGGTAAAGGAATCGAGCGGATGCGAAAAGCTGGAATCACTGTCGACACCGGACTGCTGAAAGAAGAGGCTGACGAACTGAACAAAATATTTTTCCACTATATAAGCACAGGAAAGCCGTTCGTCACCCTCAAGTCAGCCGTAAGCCTGGACGGAAAGACAGCAACCGTAACCGGTGAGAGCAAATGGATCACCGGCGCAGAGGCACGGGAGGATGTCCACCAGTTCAGGCATATGCATGACGGAATCCTTGTCGGGGTCAACACGGTTTTAAAAGACAATCCGACCCTCACCACCCGGCTTCCTGAAGGTGGAAAAAACCCGGTCCGCATCATTTTGGACAGCGGCCTCAGAACACCGGAAGACAGCTTGATTGTTACTGACACTGCAGCTCCTGTCTGGATCTTCACCGGCGCTGACAGTGACGCCAAGAAAGCCGAACGATTCGAAAATAACGGCATCCGCATTTTCCGAATGCCTCAAAAGCCGATTAAGATTGAAGAAGTCCTGAAAACACTGGCGGAAGAAGAAATCACATCGCTGTTTGTTGAAGGCGGCTCAGAAGTTCACGGCAGCTTCCTGAAAGCCGGGGCATTCCAGCAGGTGATTACCTATATCGCGCCAAAATTGATCGGCGGGAAAGCGGCCCCTTCCTCCTTTGGCGGCGAAGGAATCGCTTCAATGAGCGATACTGTGCCTCTTGTAATCAAAGAAGTTAAACAAATAGGCCGGGACTTGCGGATTATCGCAGTTCCTGAAAACCCGGCTCCATCAGGAGGGGATTAATATGTTCACTGGAATTATAGAAGAAATCGGCACTATAAGAAGCATCCGCGGTTCCGGTGAAGCCATCGCTGTTACAGTCGGCGCCGAAAAAGTACTGGAAGATGTCCGGCTCGGCGACAGTATCGCAGTCAACGGCGTTTGCCTGACTGTCACATCATTCACGGATAACCGGTTTACCGTCGACGTCATGCCTGAAACAGTGAAGGCCACCAATCTGAGAGACTTGACGACAGGCTCGAAAGTGAACCTCGAGCGCGCGATGGCAGCAGGCGGACGTTTCGGCGGCCATTTTGTCTCGGGCCATATCGACGGAACCGGCAAGATTATAAATAAGAATGCCGATCAAAATGCGGTCTATTATGAAATCGAGGCAGATGACAGTCTCCTCACCTATATGATGATGAAAGGGTCTGTTTCCGTAGACGGGACCAGCCTGACGATTTTCGGCTTGACTGAACACAGCTTTACCGTTTCCCTCATTCCTCACACCAGATCGCATACCGTATTGGGTGCCAAGGAAAAGGGAGACACTGTTAATGTAGAATGCGACATGCTCAGCAAATACGTCAACAGGATTCTGGAAGCAAAAACTGAAAAGAAGCCGTCACCAGAAAAGCAAGGTATTTCAATGGATTTTCTGGCCGATAACGGTTTTATGTAAAGGAGAGATTCGCCGTGTTCGATCCAATTGAAAATGCAGTGAACGATTTAAAAGAAGGAAAAGTCGTCATCGTTTGTGATGATGAGGACCGTGAGAATGAAGGAGATTTCATCGCTCTCGCCGAAAAGGCCACACCCGATGTCGTCAACTTCATGGCCACACACGGCCGGGGGCTCATTTGCGCCCCGATTGAGAAAGATCTTGCTGACAAACTTGAACTGTTCCCGATGACTTCACACAACACGGATCCGCACGGAACTGCGTTCACTATAAGCATCGATCATAAAATGAGCACAACCGGCATTTCCGCGTACGAGCGTTCCGCAACGATTAAAAACATGCTGGATCCAGAAGCCAAACCGGTTGACTTCAAGCGGCCGGGCCACGTCTTCCCGCTCGTCGCCAAAAAAGGCGGCGTCCTGCGCAGGGCCGGCCATACGGAGGCGGCTGTCGATCTGGCCAGGCTGGCAGATGCAAAACCTGCCGGCGTCATTTGTGAAATCATGAATGAGGACGGCACAATGGCCCGCGTACCCCAGCTGCGGGAAATCGCGGATGAATTCGGACTAAAAATGGTTACGATCAAAGATTTAATCAAGTACCGGAATCAGAAAGACAAACTCGTCCAGCGCGAAGTTGAAATCAAGCTGCCGACCGAGTTCGGGGATTTCCGGGCATACGGCTATTCCAACGCACTTGATGATAAAGAGCATGTGGCCCTTGTCAAAGGCCAGATCAACCCGCAGGAGCCGACGCTGGTGCGCGTACACTCCGAATGCCTGACAGGCGATGTGTTCGGCTCATTCCGGTGCGATTGCGGACCGCAGCTCCATGCTGCCCTGACCCAAATTGAAGAAGCCGGCAGCGGTGTGCTGCTCTATATGCGCCAGGAAGGCCGCGGCATCGGCCTTTTAAATAAAATGAAAGCATACAAGCTCCAGGAAGAAGGATATGACACCGTCGAAGCGAACGAAAAACTCGGCTTCAAGCCTGATCTCCGTGATTATGGCATCGGGGCCCAGATCCTCCGTGACCTCGGCGTCTCAAAGATGAAGCTCCTTACCAACAATCCGCGTAAAATCAAAGGTCTCAGCGGATATGGGCTGGAAGTGACCGAGCGAATTCCGCTTCAGATGGAATTCAAGGAGGAAAACGAGAAGTATTTACGGACGAAGCACAAAAAGCTTGGCCATATGCTTCATTTTTAAAATGGGCAACTCCAACTCAATTTAACATGCAGCACAAAATATATAAACGATTGGATAATCAAGGGAGGAATTTTAATGGGTAACGTATATGAAGGAAATCTGGTAGGAACTGGGCTGAAAGTCGGTATCGTGGTGGGCCGGTTCAATGAATTTATTACTAGCAAGCTTCTCGGCGGTGCACAGGATGCACTCATCCGCCACGGTGTTGAAGATGAGAATATCGATATCGCATGGGTGCCGGGCGCCTTCGAAATTCCGATGATCGCACAAAAAATGGCCGATACGGGCAAATATGACGCCGTCATCACGCTTGGAACAGTCATCCGCGGGTCCACTCCGCATTTCGAATATGTATCGAGCGAAGTCGCAAAAGGTGTCGCCGCCGCTTCAATGAAATCAGGCCTTCCGGTCGTCTTCGGCGTCCTTACGACAGATACGATTGAACAGGCGATTGAAAGAGCCGGCACAAAAGCAGGCAACAAAGGCTGGGATGCCGCTTCCACTGCGATTGAGATGGCCAATCTTTCAAGATCTTTTGACTAATAAGATATTTTGTTAAGACAAGCCTCATTCACCTATGAAGTACCGATATCGTGGAAAAAGGCGAAAAAGCAATTAAATGCGGTCATTAAAAGCACCGATAATTGCATATCAAAGAACATTATAATCAATACAAAAAGAGGCTTGGACAAACGTATTTGAGTCAAAGAAAAATCCGAACTATCTTGCGAAGCTCTAAATAGAGTTTCGCATTAGTTCGGATTTTTTACGTTATGGCTTTCTTGCAATGAAATTATTCGTCTATAGAGCTGGGCAGTTTAGAGGAAAGCAAGCATTACTGCTCCACGTAAACAGAACCATTTATCATTCACAAGGCTTATCCTTTCCCCCTGTGTTTCCCCACATTTACCTGATCTTATCAAAGCTGTGCTGCCGCCCCATTTATTCTTTGCCCCAGTTCCTGATCCAGGACCAGCAGCGCTGCCGGATTGTCAGAAGCAAGCGCCAGGCGGTCAACAATCCGCTGTGACTGTGATTCTTCTTCGATCTGTTCCCTCAAAAAGTCATTTATAATGACAGCGGCCTGCGGGTCTGCCTGTACAGCAAAGTTATATGCCCGCCGATACCCGTTCGTAACATACTGTTCATGGGCCAGCACCTGTTTAAATGTTTGTAAAGGGCTCCCGAAATCATCCTGCTGGGCGGGGACCGCTTCGAGCTTCACAGTTCCGCCTTTATCATTCAAATAATCTATGAGAACAAGCATGTGGGTCCGCTCCTCATTTGACTGTGCTCTAAGCCAGCTCGCCATCCCGGTGTAATTGATCCGGTCCATATAAGCCGACATGGCGAGATACAGCGTACTCGAAACATGTTCTATTTGAATAAGCCTATTTATCAAATTCTGGATATCTTCGTTCATCGGGACTCTTCTTCCTCCTTCCTGTCTAGCTACATGTATACGTTATGCAAACCAGATTGGAAATGTAAGATGTCCGCCTGCATTCTCATCCAGAATTCACAGCCTCTCATGAGATTAGCGTCCCTCTGATCGGAAATCCCCTTCCGCCTCCCTTCAGTTTCCAGGCACCCCTGCCGCCCTTTCCTTCAGCTGTCGGTTTCAAATATCTTCACCCTTCAGGACTTGAATCCTATATAAGTCCACATTCCGGGAACACAGAACAAATGCGCAAGGCGCCCGCTTAGCGGCGTACACATAAGCGGGGTACCCGCAGGGAGGTGCTCTTTCCTCCCGGTGGGATCCCCGCTTATGACGATAGCCGCTGGCGCCTGGAGCTGGAAGATTCCCTTCTGGCTTTTTATCCACAACGCTTAAAATTTATAATTTCCTTAACTATTAAAAAGAACAGCGCTTTCGCACTGTTCTTAGCACCAACCCTGGTCGCATCCTTCGACATATTGAAGAATGACCGGTTCCCTCTCAGGCTCCTCAAATCGGTAGATCCTGTTTTCTTCGAAAAGATAGCCTTCATTCATATGATATTCCGCCCCTTCGGCGGTATAAACCATCCTGCCGATTTTTTCATTGTTCAGAAACAAGCACATGCTGCCATCTTCCAATTTGCCGTAAACCCGGGTGGTCACATCAAGTCCTTTTCGTTTGGCCTGCATTCGGCTCGCCTCCTTTTCTATTTATTTACCATTATACGTAAGCGGAACTCAGGAAATCAATGATTTTGTCTGAAAATTCTAAAATATATCAATAGGAGTATTTGCTCTATATTGAACAAGCAAATTATAGTTCTTAAAGACTATATAATTGCCGTCAAATCGGCCGGTTTCTGGCTGAATGATGTTTTTTAAGAATTCCAAAATGATTAATACGCTTCTTCTTATGCAGGAATTTTAATTGCTTCATCAATATCGTCAAAAAATAATAATCCTAATTGTCTATTTTCAGACAAATTTATTGGAATTTTAAAAAAGGAAATCCGTTTTTAGGTCAAATATACTAATTAACGGAAGAAGTTTCAGGACTCATACCCTTCTCATCCTGTCTTTTTCCGCGCATTCATGAGAGGAGAGTTTTAGCATGTCTTGGTTAACAAAGTGGGCGTTCCGCAACAAAGCTGCAATCAGTCTTACAACCGTACTTATTCTAATTTTAGGAGTTGTCAGCTACTTTACGATGCCGATGGAATTTCTCCCTGAAGCAGACAATCCCCAGGTGACCGTTGTTGTCCTTGGTCAGGGGAATGATGTGGAATCGATGGTCAATACAGTAACTGAACCGATTGAAACTTCGGTTACTGCCGTGAAAGGCAAACGGGAAGTCTATTCCACCACAGGGGACGGTTTTTCAAAGGTTGATATCATGTTTGAACCGGGAACCGATATGAAGCAGGCAAAAACAGAAGTCCAGGAAGCGGTGAATGGAATCTCGCTCCCTGAAGGAACGGCAAAGCCTCATATTGTTCAATTAAATACAACCATGATACCGATTGCAGACATTTCCATCAGTTTTGCAGACGGGCTGACGAAAGAAAACCTCGAACTCGCCAATAAAAAGATGATACCCGCTTTCAAAGATATTGATGGAATCGGCAGTGTCGCTTTTTACGGGAAAAATCATTCTGCCGTCACCGTAGAAATCGAAAAAGAAAAACTGGCCAAAGCCAGACTTACCCCTGAAGCCATTTTTGGGGCGCTTCAAGGACAAAACACCACTGCCGCTGTCGGACAGGGTACCATCGACGGCAAAACCAGTAATATAATAGTGGCCGGAACACTCGATGGGCTCGATGATTTAAAGAATGTTGGTGTGGCACCGGGCGTAAAGCTGGGGGATGTAGCATCGATAAATACAGAAGAAAATGAGACAGGGACAATCACCAGGCTTAACGGTGAAGATTCGCTCGTTGCCGTAGTTACGAAAGACAGCAATTCAAATGCTGTCGCAGTTGTTGAGGATGTAAAGAAAACTGCCGAAGAACTGACTGCAAAATACGAAGGAGCGGAGGTAACCGTCTTCTTTGCAACTGCTGACATGATCGTCAATTCTGTAAACAGCATGATGCGGGAAGTCTTGCTCGGGGCCTTGTTCGCCACACTCGTCATCATGTTTTTCCTGCGAAATCTGCGGTCAACTTTTATCACGATTGTGTCGATTCCGCTGTCACTCGGTTTCACTTTGTTTCTCTTATCCCAATCAGGCATCACCCTTAATATACTTACCATCGGCGGAGTTGCAGTAGCTGTCGGCCGCCTTGTGGATGACAGTATTGTCGTGATTGAAAATATTTTCAGGCGCATGCAGAAACATGAAGAGTTTTCCGTTAAAATGATTGTCAGCGCAACAAGGGAAGTGGGATCGGCCATCACTTCATCAACTCTCACTACAGTCGCAGTATTTTTGCCGATCAGTCTGGTCGGCGCCGGCCTGCAGGAATTTTTCCTCCCGTTCGCCCTGACTGTTTCATACTCACTGTTATCATCACTCGTTGTGGCTTTGACGGTCGTGCCGCTTATGAGTGCTGGACTTTTGAAAAATGCAAGCCTGCCAGTCCATCAGGCACCAAAACGATTTATCGGGGCTTTAAACTGGTCATTGAACCATAAATGGGTTATCCTGCTCACTTCCTTTGTGTTATTTGCGGGATCAATCGGCGCCTATTTCATGATGCCGAAAGGTGCCATAGACAGTTCTGATGCTGAAATCATTAATGTATCACTGGCCTATCCGAATAACAAACCGCTAGCTGAAATTACCGAAAAAGCGGATAAAATGGAAGCCTTTCTTCTTGACCAGGACGGACCAAAGTATGTCTTCACCCAGATGGGAAACAGTGACGAGATGGCGCAATACGGGAACGTTGGCTCTCCGACGACTGTAGTATATACGATTATCATGGAAAAAGGCGCCAATGCTGAAACGTTCATGAAAAATGTCCGTGCCCAGCAGCCGTATTATTCCGATGCCAAACTGACAGCCGCTATGCAATCTCTCATGGGCGGCAGCGGCAGTGCAATCACAATCGATGTTGCAGGCGCCAATTTGAGTGAAATTGAAGAAACCGCTGCCGCCATCCAAACAAATATAAAAGGCTTTGACGGCATTGAAAAGCTTGAAACAAACGAAGACGAGAAAAAAACGGTATACACGTTTGACATCAAGCCCGGCACCGCCGATCCTCAGCAAGTATCCCAGCAGCTCGGAATGATGATCAATAAAATGCCGATCGGAACCGTTAACATGGAAGGCACAAAAACACCTGTTATGCTTGAACCGATCATTAAACCGGAAACAAAGGATGATTTGGAAAACATCCAGTTAGCGACTCCGGCGGGTATAGTGCCTGTGTCAAGCATTGCTGCTATAAAAAGCGAAGAAAAATCCACACAGGTCCTTCACAAAGAAGGAGACCCTTATATCCGGATAACAGCAGCGATTGACCCTAAAAAGCTGTCAGTCATTTCTGGAAAAATCAACAATGTGATCAAAGGTGCAAAACCTGGAGAAGGAATGGATATTCCCGATGGCATAGACGTTCTTGTCGGCGGCGCTTCCGCACAGCAAGCGGAAGACTTCACCGATCTCTTCATCACCATGGGCGTTTCCATCGGTCTCGTTTATTTAATTATGGTCATCACCTTCAAAACCCTGCGGGCACCGATTGCCATTCTGTTCTCACTGCCGCTTGCCACCATCGGAGCGGTGCTCGGCCTCATCGTCAGCAGGATTCCTGTCGATATCACCGCCCTGCTCGGGGCATTGATGTTAATCGGTGTGGTTGTGACGAACGCAATCGTTTTGCTTGATCGTGTCAAGCAGAACGAAGAAACGATGATTATCCGCGAAGCCATCCTGGAAGCAGCAGGGACACGCATGCGGCCGATATTGATGACAGCAACCGCAACGATATTTGCGATGCTGCCGCTGTTATTCAGAAAAGCGGAAATGGGAAGCCTTGTTTCCCAGAGCCTTGCAGTTGTCGTCATCGGCGGACTCGCAGTGTCCACAATGCTTACCTTAATTGTCATTCCGACAGTCTATGAATTGCTGTACTTCCGGAAATCGAAAAGGCAGCGGCTGGAAAAGGAATTGAAGCCTGCTGAGCCGGATATTGCCTGAAACAAGAAGGAAACAGCTTTTAGCTTCTGTTTTACACCCATTTTATAAACTTTTGTTTGCCTGGCCGGTGTCCAACTGACCAGGCATGTTTTATTTACGTTCATGCTCACGTGTTTCACGCCGGATGACTGTTCATTCACGCCTTATCCTCGGTTTTTCACGCCGTACACGAACAGCCGGGATGAGGGTGATGCTCTTTCACACGGGATTGCGTGTCTTTCACGCCGAACTGTGTGAGTTTCACGCGTAATATCCCTTATTTCACGCTGCAGTGCCCGACTTTCCCGCCGGATCGACTGTTTCACGCCGTTCAGGCCGGATTTCACGCCGTAACTCCTTGTTTTCACGCCATAACAACCGGCACCCCAACAAAAAAACTCACCGGCAGGCGAGTTTTCAGGTGAAGACAGAAGCATAGTTGTATGATTTTATATTCATAAAATTGGCCACTTCGTGATATGTTTCCTGGCAATAATTCATACTCTAATACGGACAAAACACCTCTCCGCCAAAAAAACAGAGAGGCAAATCAGCAAGAGGGATGGAACGAATTGAAATGATCGTTCTTCATATCACGGCACGGATCACGATTATTTCACTTCAACAACCATCGTGTCATAAGCAAATTCAATATCAAGGCCGTCCGCCTTCAATTGCTTCTCTACCTCTTTCAAATCATCATAGCTTAAGCCGTCAATTTCCTCGACATGTGTTAAAATTGTCCGCTTCGGCTGCAGTTTTTTGATGATGGCAAGTGTCTCTTTAAAAGTGGCTTCCAGTTTCAGCACCGGATGATCTTCCGCAAACACACGCTCACCGGTCAGGGGATGGTATTCAGCAAGCCCCATCGGCAGCACAGCAAGGTCAACCCCCTTCATGCTGTCATCCGGCTGCCAGCCATTCAGTTCATCCGGTTCAATCAAGACCCGCTTCTCCCCTTCTGTAACGAGAAAAGCATACACATAGTCTTCAGCGAGCCGGAACGGATATATGTCATACCCGTTCAAGGATATTGTGTCGCCATCTTTCAGTTCATGCTGCTCGATGAAGCCCATATACGAAAAGAAGTTTAAGTGATCGGCGCTGCCCAGCCGCTCTTTAAAATCAATCGTGACCTGCTCGGGCAGATAAACGTCCGTACTCGTGTGCTTCGGCGGATAGTTCACCCAGTCGGCGTTCATTGATTCAAGCACTCTCCGCCCCATCACATGATCTGGGTGCCAGTGTGAGTAGATGACCCCTTTAATTGATTTTACCTGTGACCGATTCAGCTGAATGCTAATATCTTCTGAAGTGTCTATTAATAAATCCGGACCGTGCACAAACAACCCCGGACCCGTGCGGCTGTATGGCACGCCCTTATCGCGCGCTTCTGCGCACACGCGGCAGCTGCAAAGCGGCCGCGGAATGACCGTTGCTCCGCCGGTTCCCAAAAACTCAAGTTTCATCATCTTCCACTCCCTTTGACGATTCTTAGACAGGCACCCTAAGATAATTGAGCGAGATGCAGCGCAAGTTCCCTGATGCGCTCATCCGTTTCCTCCTCAACCTCTTCCCGCAGTTCCTGATTGTTGTACAAATGCTCCCCTTTTAAAAGATGGTCAGAAAGATTCAGAAAGCCAATCGCTTTTTTGGTGAACTTTTCAGCGACAGCAAAAGTGGCGGCTGTCTCCATATCAACCCCAATGTGGCCTCTCGCCGACCATCCTGTAACCATGTCATACGTCTCTGTCATGAGGGAACTGGTCGTGATGACAGATCCGGTTACATATGTATATCCTTTTTCTTCACAATAACGGATTGCTTCTCTGACAAGAACTTCATCCGCTTTTACGATTCTCTCACCGGGCAAATACCAGTGCGATACACCATCTTGCATCTCAGCAGCTGTCACGATTAAAATATCTCCATAATCAACTTTGTTGGACAGTCCGCCGAAATAGCCCGTCTGAATGAATTGTTCTGTGCCCGCTGCAGCAAACTGGTGGGCAATGGAACCGGCCATCGGGCCGCCAAACACGTTGGCAAATCCGACTTGCCTCTTTTCATACCGGCCGATAACCGTATTCCAGTGTGTCTCTTTGCAACTACCGGCCAGGATTTCACGCCATTTTTCCAGATTCCAGGCATGCTCCCATTCCCCGTGCAGAATGAAAGTTCCGGGCACTTCCTTTTCTTCCAACTTTAAGATGTCAAGCCAATCCTGTTTCGAAAAGTCTCCGTATAATTTCAACATGTTTCCTCCTCTATTTTTAAGTACGGTGCGGATGGGGGAATCCCTCTTTTTATTTTTCCGTTGGCGTTATTCCGAGGTGCTTGCATAGCAATTCTAAGACAGCACTTTTGGTGAAGTGACTTACGCAAAGGAGGAGCAGCTGATGATTCATACTGTAAAACCCGGGGAAATCCTCTCCCAAATTGCCCGCGATTATCGAAAACCGCTCCGGGAAATAATCGCAGCTAACCGGCTGGTGAACCCCAACCTGATATTTCCAGGTCAGAAACTGGTGATACCGGGCTTTCCCCCGGCAGAATCAATTCCTTTCCAGATCACTGTATCTGTTTCGAAGCGGACACTGACGTTAAGACGGAACGGGCAAATTGTAAAAGTTTATCCGATTGCTGTCGGACGCATTCTTCATGGCACACCTACCGGAGACTATATTATCATCAACAAAGCTCCAAACCCCGGCGGCCCGTTCGGCACGATGTGGATGAGCCTTTCTAAGGAACATTACGGCATCCACGGCACGAATGACCCTTCATCGATCGGAAAGGCGGTTTCAAAGGGGTGTATCAGGATGTTCAATAAGGATGTGGAAGAGCTGGCACGGACTGTGCCAGTGGGAACTCCTGTCGCAATCAGAGTTTAGCCGGTGGTTTTGCCAGTAAACTTCGTTATCGTGAATTGTCCTTATTTAAATGACTTTCTGTCCCACGGATATGGCGTCAAACCGGCTAGACTGTTCCGGAATAAACGCTTGTCGGATGGATTACTGTCCAGTTTTTCCCTTTCACTGTCCAATTTCCGGGGTTTACTGTCCAAGTAAGATACTTAACCATCCAGTTCGCACCTGCCAACAAAAAACCGGCTGAATCAGCCGGTTAAACTACTGTCCTTAATCCATCATCCGCTGCACGGCCGTCTCCACAACAGCAGCCGCACCGGCCCCTGCCAGAATAAGAATAATAAACTGGAATGCACCAGGCCAGTACCAGTACCCGGCCACCAGGAAAACGGAGGACCAAATTCCCGTACACCAGTAACAGCTCAACAATTCCCCGATCCAGTGGCGCAGCCCCGCTCCCTTAATTTCCAGATAAGGCGAAGTTGTGCCATCCTCAAGTTCCTCAAATGCGATTTCGTGGAAGGGGCGCCTTAAAAACTCGGTTACCGCGTCAAACACGATCAGTCTTGTCAAACGGAAGACAGCTAAAGACAGCAAAAAAAATTCCAGCCATGTGATGGTCATATGGAATCCTTCCTTTTCAATTGAAGTGGTCTGACACCGATGCAGGAACGGCTCATGAAAAGGCCCAAAGATTCTGCTGATCTTCAGGCATTTTCTCATTAATAAATTGTAAAGTGAAGCGGAGACATGTTTGCACCTTTTATATAAAACATCTCACTGCTTGTTTTCCATAAACGGATGAAACGATGAAGCGAGCTGTTGCAGGTAATGGCACTTATGATCATAAAGAGACGGGAATGGCTGGACAGTCGGATGTGAAGATAAATGTTTGTCAGCGTTTCACCGCGGTGTTTCTTTCATCCATTTTAAACGAACCGGGCTCCTTGCGATGTTTTTCATCTGACAGTGTTGTTTCATTCCGGCTTTCCTTTCCTGGAAAGAGCCCACATCCTTCATAGGGGAGTTCGATGAAGTAATGGCTGATTATGTTATGATAAGCAGCCTGCCAATTAGAATCACTTTTAGGGAATTACTTTTTCTTGCATCCGCAGCCGCCGGTTTTGCGGGGCGCTGCTGCCTGGCTCCTGTTAGCTGCCTTTCCTTTTAATCGCCTGCTCCTTGGGGAAGTGCCGCCCTTGCGCTGGCGATAAAGTTTTCTTGTTTCTTCCGGTGTCAACGAAACCACTCCTTATCTTTATTCTTTTCTAATGCTTATCTGGCTTATTTCAAATATTTAGAAGGATTAAACGTTTTTCCGCTTTGCGGCTGTTTTTTCCGCTTGCCTTTTCCTGCAGTTCCCTGTTTTGAACCATCGGTCCTGCCTTTACCTGAAGAAGACAATGCTTGATTGTCCGCCTTATTTTTCTGGGTGTCTTTTTTCTTTGCCTGCTTATTTATTTGTCTGTCAGCCATCGTGTTATTATCGTGCTTTACTTGCTCTGTAGTTTTCTTGACCGCTTCATTCCTGCCGGTTTGTTCATGCTTTTGCATATCACCGACCACTCGTTCAAACAGCTGCTTATGTTCCTTCATTTCTTGTTTGAGGCGGGCAATCTCAGCGGTGAGCTGTTCCGTTTTTTCGATGCACTCCGTTTCCTTGTCTTTGCTGCCCCATGACAACCCGAACATACCGAGCCACCCTCCTTTTTTCACATTCTGCAAATCATCCGTGTTGTAAGTGGAATGAATGACCCTGCTGTCTGGACTTCTTTCCAGTGAATGATTCCGATGCTCGGAACCTTTACCGGTCTGACTGCCGGAAACCGCCATTGAAGGATGCTCTACTTCTTTAATAAGCCGCTGGAGCTGTTCATTTTTTGTTCTAAGTTTATGGGTCAATTGCTTGTTATTTTTTCTTTTCATTTCAAGTGCCTTGAACAGATCGCGTTCATTATCCTGAGATTTATCCAATAACCGGTATGCATGCCGGAGCCGATAGACCTGTTCTTGATTTACCTTCTGGTATTGCTTTATTTCTTTGCCTTTCGCATGGATTTCTCGTGTCAATCGTCTGCGTTCATGCCTAACTTCTTCAATCGAGCCCTGGAGTTCATCTGCCTGCTTGTGAAAATACTGGAGTCTCGGCGATCCATCTGGAAAGTGTCCATGCACTTTTTCTTGCCAGGGTTGTTCTTTGTCCGCTTTGATCGAATGCAGAGAAGAAAGAATTTCATTGATCTGATGGATATTCTCTTTGCCCTCTCGCTGCATGGCATGCAAATTATTTTTTATATCCCGCACACGGTCCTGGTGTGCCTTCATTTTCGCTAAGACTTCAGATGCTGCCAATTCTGTCCTGACCGTCTCATCTCTTTTGTGAAACGGCAAAATATTACTGCTCTTCATATCTGCTCCCACCTTCAAGGGAAAGGTTCTATTGTTAAAATATGCAGAGATGGGGAAAATGTGAAGATGGATTGACATTGACTGAATTATAAAAGCCGGGAAGCCTTTGCAGGCTCACCGGCTTCACTTGCTGCTTACCCTTTTTCTTTCATGGTGACACTCTCGCCGTCTTTATGCAGGAGCCCCTCCATTTCCGTTACCATTACCATTACCATTGCCTCCATTTAAATCAATCGGAGGGAACACGCCAAAGCATTGTTCAGGGAATGTGAAGTCAGGGCACTCCTGGCTGATAGGCGGTACAGGGATAATGTCACGAGGCATGCAGAATCCGGTTGAAACAACTTCCAGTTTAACTTCTGCTTCTACCTGAATTTCGAAGCATACGTTAATTTCAAGCTGGAGTCCAAGATCCGGCGCCACATCCGCAATAAAGTTCTCATCACATGTAACACGTGTGATGCGGCAGAGAATATTATCCGTTGTAAGCTCTTCCGGCAAACACACAACAACCTTTCTGAACAGGTTGATCAGCGGACGGAACCTGCAAATTTCCTCTCCCTCACAGTCAAGGATGATGACAAGCGGCCTTACTCGGAATACAGCCTTAACAACGGCCAGGTTGCCTTCAAGCCTTCTGATATTGGAGGAAATGACACAAATCGCATTTCCTTCCGGTTCTGGCTGCGGTTTAGGGAGGAGCGGGAATGTTCCCGGTTCGAGCCCCTCGCACTCAACGGTGAGAGGAGTTCTTCCATCTTCGATTGCATCCTCTATTGCCTCCATGCAGCCTGCAGGAATTGCAACTTCCTGATCAGTGCCGATAGCATCCATCACCCAGTCGTACACTTTTTGTACGCGGATGCACTCGATTACTTCTTCATCGGGATCCGGGCCTCCATTTTCCTGGAATGTACCGCATCTGCACGGCGCTCCCGTAATTCCAGTTACAAATACACAAACATCTTCACCTGCAAAGTCTTCAGGCTCCAGAGTGTCTGCTTCCATTGCTGCACACAGCGTGAAAGTGACATTCCCCCCTGTCGGCAGCCCTTGCGGATTCTCCAAATTCACGTCAAATGGACCCTCAATCGGATCACATGACGGGCAGTTATCCCTGAGCTCCCATCCTTCTGGGAAATCTGTCACCTCAACATCAACAGGGGTATCGAAACAAACTCTTTGCAAATTACCTCCGCTGTTGTTGAACACAGTCAAGGTCACGCAATTTTCTTCAGCTGCATCATTTATTACGAGCAGCACGCCATCAACTTCTGCAATAGTCGCCAAATTCACTCATCCTTCCTTAATAAATGGTTTTGCATTACCATGATATGGTTTTGGAATTTAAGCCGTAATGGACAAAGGCACATTTACAGCGGAAATCCGCTTTAGCCTGATACCCACTCATGATTGCAAAGGAGAATCATATACATGATTTAGAAATATGCAGCTAAATGGAAAGAGGTGCCGGGATGACAAACACAATTTTTTTCAGCGGCGAGTCAATAGGAGTCATTTCAGACCAGGCGCTGGCCGGATTTATGTTGTTTTGCAATAAGCAGGGACTCGATACTGCATGGAACCAGGATGAAAAACGCCTGGACCTGTCTCCATCTCTTAAAAAATTTACTTTTTTTATATCAAGCACAGGCAGTACTGCCGACGGGAACAGCAATGAAATTGCCGAGAACCTCAGCATGTCCCTGGCAAACCACGGATTTTCTATATCAAATGACAACACAGTACAAAATGACTTCGACTTAATAGTGAGTATCGCCTCCGGCCACACAGCGTCTTCTGACACACATTTGCTTATTGAACATAGGCCTGAACTTGATATCAAGCTAAAAAACTTGCTGTATAAAGAATTGAGAAACCAGGCGATTTCCGTCTCCTTTTTGAGAGTGAAAGCGAAAACTGCCCTAAGCCCGCTCCTGACGATAAAGTGTACGCCTGCAGCCGCCCTTGTAAAAAACTTTGGAAAAACAGCATCTGCCGGCCTGGCAAGTGCCCTTATCCGGTATTTCACAGAAAAACAGGCCGCTGCACCGGAAGCTTTCCTTCCCGTTTATATGAAAAAAAACTTGTTACGTGAAGTGTCCAGTGCAGAATCGTCAAGTCCGGCATCATCACCTAAGAAATCTGTCAAAAAGACAGCAGGCAGCAATAATCCAGGCCGCCCCAAACCTGAAACATCTGCTAGCGGACAGAACATCAAGGCTGAACCATTTTTCGATTACACGATTTACCCGCCTGATTCCGACTCGGAAGACCAGGAATACATCATTACCGGTCATTTCAATATAAAAAACACTGGCCATTCAAACCTGTATGCTCCAATCATTTGCATCCGCATCGATCCGATTAACGGGGCGGGCCTGAGCGGCCAGATTGTTCCCCCTACCATGACAGACACCCTCAGCACCCAGGGCCAGACAGGTAAAAAAGGCTGGAAATATGTATACGAAGACTGGATGGAAAGGATAAAAGCAAAAGGCGAGTACTGGATCACACCGATTCAGCCTGTGCATATCAAGCCGGGTGAAACGGAAAGCCTGCGCAACTTCCAGGTTGTCCTGCATCCCCTTGACGGCAACAAACATACAACAATCGACGGCTTTGTTTACTTCAACGATGGGAAAGACCGGTTCATCGCAAACAACCGCATCCAGTTTTCTTTTTAGGAAATCACCGCAATTTGAATTGTCCGTTCACCTCCCCTTTCTTAGAACATATAGATAAGTAAAAAGCCCATTTTTCAGAAGGTTTAACAGGAGGTATGCTTCATGAAAATGAAACGGTCGCAACGAAGTTCAGGCGAAACGTCCGATCCGGTACAGCTGCAGCAAAAAATTATCCATTTCAAAGCGGAGCTTGCCAAATATAAAGAAAAAGTGAAAAACTACCAGGAAAACTACCATTACAGCCAGCTCGATAAATTAAAGGAAGAAAACGCCTGGCTCATCGGTGAGCGATCCGAATATGAGCGGCGCATCCTTCAAGAAAAGGAAAGTCACGAGAAGTCCATCGAGGAATATCAGGATAAAATCCAGGCGATTGCCGAACGGGAAGGCTACTACGGGAGTTCCTTAAAAGCGGCCAGAAGAGAACTCGATCAATTAAGGAAAGAGAGAGTGACAGACCAGGAGGAGCTGAAAAAAGCCGGAGAAACGCAAAAACGGCTGTCTCTTAAAATCGACAGTCTTACCGGAGAATTGCACAGTTATAAAAAACAGCTGGTTCGGGCGAAAGATGAAACTGCCAAACTGCAGGAACATAAAGACCAGCTTGAAAAAACAACAGCCGGCCAGGAAAAAGAGCTTGCAGTTTCCCGAAAGAAAATAACAGAACTTGAAGCCAGCCTGAAAGATGCCGCTGGAAAAATCCGCGAGCTCGAATCGGAAAGTCACAGGCTTACAGCACAACATACGGATTCAGTGAAGCAGCGGAAAATGCTCCAGCAAAAATATGAAAAAGAAAAAGAGACAGCTTCAGCAATCAAGAGCAAACTCGCCAAACTTGAAAAAGAAATAAAAACAAAAAACGAACAGCTGGCCCAATATGAACAGGAAAATAAACAATTGAAACATTCTGCAGAAAACATGACAAAACAGCTCACCTTGAAAGAAAAGGACCTGCTCGAACAAATGAACTTGCTTGAACAAAAAGCCGCCGAACAGGAAAAACAGCTGGCAGCCTCCCGCAGCAAAATAATTGACTTGGAAGCCCGCTTGAAAAAGACAACGGACAATAAGCAAGAGCTGGAATCAGAGTATAAACGGTTTCAGGATCAATACACCGAACAGAAAAAGAACATGCAGAAGCTGAAAGAAGCCCACAAAAAGGAGCTTGAATCCAACAAAGCTATGCATGCTGAGATTGACATGTTAAATGAAGAACTCGATGCAAAAAATGGCCGGCTTGCGGAGTATAAACAACAGACGAAAGATTTGAGCAGCAATGCAAAAAACACCATAAATCAGCTGGCCATCAAAGAAAATGAACTGGCAGTAATGATCGATCAAAAAGAACAGATGGAAAAAGCAGCCGCTGAACGAAAGAACCAGCTGGCAGCCGCCATCAGCCAGATTAAGAACCTGGAGGAATCCCTCCACGAAAAAAGCGGGCAGGCAGAACAGCTCGAATCCGACCATGAAAATCTCCAATACGCATATAAAGAACTGGCTAAAGCTTATGAAGAATTGAACGTCTCTGCACAAAACGAAAAAAAGGCAGCTGAAACGTTTTCCGAAGAAGTGGAACAGCTTAAAGAAAAGCTTGAAGCCCAGTATAAAAAGGTCAATTCCTTTGAACAAAAAATTGACACGTTAAACAGCCGGCTTTACAACTCCAGCAATGATATCCAGCGCCGCAAAGCTGTTGAAAAAAACGATAAAGAAGAAATTGCCCGTCTGCAGCAGAAGCTGTCTGCCTATGAAGGAAAATTCCAGACGCAGGAACAAGCCCATAGAAAACTGACCGCAGAAATCAACCAGTTGAAAAAGACAAACACATCCGGCGAAAAAGAAATTGAAAACTATCAAAAAGAAGTTGCAGCTTTCAAGGAAAACCAGCACGAGCAGGAGAAAAAAATCAAAATCCTCGATACAGAAAAAGCGGAAGCGGAAAAATACTATTCACAACAATTGGAGCAGACGCAAAACGAGCTTGATGCGTATAAAAAGAAACAGCTGGATTACGAAAAAGCTCATAACGCCCTGCTTCTAAACTTTGAAAAACTTGAAAATGACGCTTCCCGAGGCATAACGGAAACGGAAAAGCGCTATGCAAAACAAATGGAGCAGCTGCAAAACGAGCTTGATGCATATAAACAGAGACAACTGGATAACGAAAAAGCTTATAATTCGCTCCTCCAAAAATATGAAAAACTTGAAAAGGACGCTTCCCGCGATAAACCGGAAGCGGAAAAGCGCTTTGCAGAACAATTGGAGGAGCTGCAAAACGAACTTGACGCGTATAAAAAAGAACAGCTGGAAAATGAAAAAACGCATAAAGCCCTTCTAGCTGAACATGAACAGCTTGAAACAGCGGTTTCCCACTATAAAGACGAGGCTGAAAATTATCAAAGCCAGCTGATCGACGCAGCCAGTCTTGTAAAAGAACTTGAGCAGCAGATTCAATCCTTGGAAAAAAGCGAACCCGCATTTCAGCCCGGCGAGCAGCAAATGTCAGAAGACCTTGATACACTTCAACTCCAAATTCAAGTTTATCAGGAAGAAATCATCAATCTGCAGGGGCATAACAAACAGTTGAATGATAAAATAAAAAATCTCGAAAACGAGCTGCAAAAGCGCAGGGAAATCAAAGGTGATGATGATGCGAAGGTACAAAGCCTCATCAGTGAAAATAAGTCTCTTGCCGAAGCGAACAATGCCCGGCAAAACGAAATTCAAAAGCTTGAGCAGGAACAAACTGAAATGATCAAGAGAATTGAGGAGCTTCGAAAAAATATCGGTTCCTTGAATATCAGGGGAATGAAAGTTTCCAAAAAGGGCCGGCAAAACCAAACAACTCTCATTTCACAGCTCGAAAAGCAAATCCAGGTGCTGCTTTCCAGGATTGTCGACTATGAAGATAAACTAAAAGAAAACATCAGCCTCATCACCGATCTTGAAGAACAGATCGAAGAACTATCAGAGAGGGTCGGCCAGGGGGAATAACAGTTTTCAGAACAAATGCGCAAGGCCCCCGCTTAGAAACGTACATAAGCGGGGGTTCCCGCAGGGAGGTGCTCTTTCCTCCCGGAGGGGATCACCGCTTATGACGATAGCCGCTGGCGCCTGGAACTGGACGATTCTCTTCTGGTTTTTTATCCACAACGCTTACATTTTATAATTTCCTTAACAACGAAAAAAATGCCGGTGTAAATCGGCATTTTTTTATTTTTTTCATGATATCTCATCCATCAAAATGAAAGGCATAAAGGCTCGAAAGGAACTCTTCAATCGGAAGGGACGCCTCCCCTTCAAGTTCTCCGCTCCCCTTGATGCTGCAGACAGCGTTTCGCCCCCATACCTGCCCGCTGTCGTTGTTCGGGTTGTAAAAATAAACCCGGTCTGTGCCATCAGGACCTTTTCCCACCCGCTGGATCGAAATGGCGTGATATCCGAGCAGCTTGCCGTTCCGGTCCGTAATAAAGACGCCGGCCGGCTGGGGCAGCGCTGCCTTAATAGATGGGTTTTGACCCGGATGATAATTCCGGATAAACCGTTCAGTAAAAGCGCTGTCAACCAAATTACCATATGTCCTGCTGCAGAACCCTTTCAACACCCAGTCTCCATAAAATGCCGGATTGACCCAGCGGTGGACATCCCCTGTTTTAAACAGGCAGCGCTTCAGCATTTGCTGATATAAATCATGCAGCAGCGGCAACAGCACTACTGAAACAGCATCAAGCGGAATCGTGCCGTCCAATTTAACTTGGGTTCCGGCCTGTGTGGAAATAAGCGGTTCCCCTTCAAATTCCATTTCCAGACGGCCGAAAATGGCAGCACCGGCAGTGATCTTCATAAGAAATTCAGGCTTATGCTGGGCCCATAAGCTGATCGCCCTTGTGGACTGGCAGCTCGGATTCATGCCCTGGGCAACTCCGAGCGGCTGGCCCAGCACGCTCGCACATCCTGCAAGGAGATAAGCTTTCGGTCCGCAATCCCCATTTGTTTTACACATTCTCTCAAGCCTATGATGGACTTCCGGGCAAAGTTCCTGTTTCATGAGCTCTCTGAGATGCCCTTCCATTTCCCCAGTCAACTCCTTATTTTCCAGGAAAGAGGCAAACCCATACACGGCCTGTTTTGTTCCAGGAAATACGGCTTTTTCAATCCACTCGGCCACTACTTCACTTTTACTTTGTAAAAACGCCGCGCCCCTGTCTGAAAGGCCAAACGCTTTTTTCACAATAACCGGCTGTACCCTGTTGAACTTCCGGATAAAAACCGCATGATAAGGTGATACGATTCCGGTCTTCTTCATACTCCTTGCAAACTGTTCCGCCTCGAGGACCAATTCGGTTTCATGCAGCTGCTCGAGTTGCTGCTCGTATTCTTTCACACTTTTTCGCTGTGACAGAGCAGTCGGTTGAAGTGCGAAGATATACTTATCCCCTTCAGACACAACCTGACATGCTGCTGTCCGGGCCCTGTCAAAAAACCTGATCATCTCTTCAATCCGTGAAACGTCAATGGGCCGCTGGACGGCAAGCCGGTCCAGCTCTTCTTTTACCCTCTCGAAAACACCTTCATTCCGGACATGTTTTCCCAAAAAAGAAAACAGCAGCTGAGCCCGTACAACAGCATCGGTCTGCCCGATCCTGGCCGTTTCCGTCTGGGGAGGAAACAGCATTTCCACATTCAGCGCCAGCACTTTTTCAAGGAATGCCGCGGCCTCAACCGCACTGACACGCGGATGCTGACAGGCGCCTTCTGCAATTGCGAGCATCCTCAGTTCACTGAGGCATTCGATAATGGAACCTGGCCCCTCTGTTTTAATGGTCCCCTCCACCAGATTGGGCTGCAGGGCGGCTGCATCCTCCCAGGCCCCGCCGCTGAATACGCCGGCAGGCTCAAATTGCGGCGCATACCGGTATAAAATCTCTACGCCTCCCTTTTCCTCAAAAAGCCAGGCAGCTTTTTGCAAAAAGTCAGCCTTATACAAACTCTTGCTGTATACGTTTGCCCCTGACAGAACATTCAATGCAGCCGCAAACCGCTGTTCATGATCAATGTTTTCAACTGCCATAGGTTCATGCCCTTTCTATCCGCGTATTTTCCTTATTATATGCATGTAAAGGAGCAGTAAGTGACTATCGTTTGCCAGATGATTAAATTTCGGTCTCCTGAAAAACTGGAAAATGAAGTATAATAATCTCAATAGTGCCAACTTTGCTGTTCAGAGGTGCGGTTTTTTGGTGGATCGCACTTTAATTTTGTCCTGGGCTGATTATAGGGACAATCCTTAAATTAACCACCATTATGATTCTCATATTCAATCCCAACGAACTGGAAAAGAGGATAATCATGCAGATCCAACGCCAAAAAACCAGGTACAAATGGCCGCTTCTGCAAAGTGCGTTCATTGCCGTTCCGATATTCGTCTTAACTGCATTATTGCCAACTTTGAATCCGTTTTATAAATTGACAGCCATCGCAATTTCAGTTTTGATCATGACATTATCCATTGTTTCGTATAAATCAGCCAAAAGATCGCTGAAAAATATTGCAAAGCTGGCCGCAATTTATTACTTTGCGGTTATTGCCGCCGTTTTCCTTATTTACTACGCAAGCAGTTTCCTCGTTTTAACAGATAGATATGGTGTTGAAACACTGCTGCAGGAGCATGAGCATACGGCAAAAGCCATCTTCTTTGCGATCAGCTTCGGCCAGCCGATCCTGCTGCCGATTCCGGAAGCGGTCACTGTGGTTGCCGGGAGCTCGGTATTCGGTTCGCATTCCGCCTTTCTGCTTGCTTATCCCGCTACTTTAGCCGGTATCACCATCATGTTCTATCTGTCAAGAGTCGGCGGACTCAAGCTGATCAGAAGGCTCGTCAGCACGAAAAGATTGGAGCAATATCATCACTATGTGGCAAAGAATGAGACAGCCATACTTGTCCTTTTATTCATCATTCCTGTACTCCCTGATGAAGTCATATGCGTTGGGGCGGGTTTAAGCGCTGTCTCGCCGAAACGGTTTCTGACAATAGCTGCGATTGCAAAGTTCATTACCGCCTTCACCCTTGCCTATTCGGTGGAGGCAGCAGAAGCACTTTCCCTGACGGCTTCAGAGCTTACATTTTTGGTCACTGCAGCTTTGCTGGTGATATATATTGGCACGATGCTCATCAAGAAATACGGTTTGAAAGAATCACAAAAGTAAAACATCACTTTTTGAAAATTGGAGGAAAAGAACATGGGCGCTTGGGGAACAGGAATATTTGAGGATGACACAGCCTGCGATGTCCGGGATCAATTCATCGACTATCTGGAAGAAGGCAAAACGATTCAGGAAGCAACAGCTAAAATAACCGAAGAATACGAGGAGGAGTTCAGCATCGAAGACGATCTGGAAGTCATGTCCATCGTCTACATCAGCCTCGCGGCAGTGCAGCTAGAGAAAAATGAGCTTCAGGAAGAAGTCCGCAAAACCGCTATAGAGCTCATTGACCGCGGAGCCGACCTGGAACTGTGGGAAGAAGCCGATGGTGAGGACTATGAAGAACGGCAAAAAGTGCTTGAAGATTTTAATGAGCGCCTCCTTTCCTTAAAGCGGTAAAGAAAACTTGGTCAATCAGTACATGGGTTTTTACTTTGAATACGGTCGTATTCCATTAAACTGGTTAATGGATTAAATAACTGAGTGGATTTAAGCGGAAGTCATGAGGATACTGGGGAAATGAACAGGAGGGAGAGAACCGCAGCCCGCAAATGGTTTCGATTTGGGTGCTGGCCATTGAAGGGCACTGCGTGGATTGCTGGATTGTTCTCCTTGTAGGCACAGGAATTCGGTTCCCGTGCCTGTATTTTCGCCTCTTTGTTGTTTTAGGTATGGAAGGCTGGGGCTCGTGCCTATATTCTG